>JAEYVB010000248.1 GCA_023429345.1 Planctomycetota bacterium | reverse complement strand
CCCCCTGCGCCGGCCGCGGTCGCGATCTCCGTGATGCTGATCGAGCTGGTGTTGGTCGCCAGAACCACGCCCTCGTCGGGGAACAGGGCCGCGAGCTTCGCGAACAGCTCCCGCTTCACCCCCGGGTCCTCGACCACCGCCTCGACGACCCAGTCGGACCCTTTGAGCCCCTCGATCGTCTCGACGAACTTCACGCGGGCCAGCGCCGCATCGGCATCGGCCTGCGAGATCTTCTGCTTCTCGACGAACTTGGAGAGGGACTTCCTGTGCACGCCCCGGCACCTGTCGGCCGCGCCGGGGAAGGCGTCGAAGACGATCACCTCAAGCCCCGCGACCGCCGCCACCTGGGCGATCCCCCCGCCCATCTGCCCCGCGCCGATCACACCGATAGTCCGGATGCTGCTCATAGCCGCAGGATAGCCCGGGTGAGCCGGATCGGCCGCCGCTCCGGTGCCATCAGTCGCCCGCCGCGGGCGCACTGATGCTCCGTGCAACCGCTCCCAAAGAACAAAAGCCCCGCTCGAAAGCGGGGCTCTTTGTCGATTCAAGCGGAGAGGGAGGGATGGGCTTCGCCGCGCCGGCGGCGTCGCACCCTCGTGCGTCGCTGCGCGACGCGAGGGTTCGAATCCCCGCGGACCGTTGTCCTGCGGGGGGAAGCGGAGAGGGAGGGATTCGAACCCTCGATACGGTTACCCGTATACGCGATTTCCAGTCGCGTTCCTTCGGCCACTCGGACACCTCTCCGGGGTGTCCACGCGGCCGCGGGCTCTCGCCTTCGGCCGGTGGGGGAGGCAAGTTTAGACGCGGTCCGGGGCGGAGGCGGCGGCCAGCGCCGGCATCCGGTCCGCCGCGGCCTCCGGCGCGGGTGCCGGGTGATCGGCCGCACGCCGCCTCTTCGCCGCGTGCCGCTCCAGAGCCCGCTGCCCCCAGCGCCCCCGCATCGCAGCGCCCCCGATCGCCAGGCCCAGCGCTGCCCCGACCAGCACATCCGTCGGCCAGTGGGCGTTGGTCATCAGCCGACCCAGGGCCACGAGCGCCGCCAGCGCCGCCATCATCCACCGCAGCCGCGGGTACATCATCCCCACCGCCACCGCCGTGATCGCCGCGTAGCAGGTGTGGCTCGAGGGCATCGAGGCCAGGTCCGAAGAGATCCCCGCCCAGAACTCCCACGCGTGGCGGATGCCGACCGGCTCGCCGGCCACCACGCGGTCCACCGGGTACCGCCCCAGCGGCCCCAGCCAGTAGAAAGGATCGTCGTACTTCGGCCGCGGCCGGCCCACGAGAAGCTTCCCGACCTGCACCGTCGCCATCGCCACGACCAGCGCCGCCCCCCAGTCGGCCAGCCGCCGCCGCCGCGCCGGGTCCTGCAGCCAGATCACCAGCGCAATCAGCACGGTCGAGACGCCTTGGCCGAACTGCTGGAGCGCCTCGAACTCCCGCCGCACATCCCCGCCGAGCCGGACCGAGGTCAGCCAGGCGTTCAGCGCCGGGTCGAGCTTATAGATGATGGGGAAGAGGATGGCCGCGGCCGCCAGCGGCAGGGCCCACGGCCGGCGCACCGGGTCCAACACCCAGCGGACCGGCGGGCCCAGGAGCGGCTCGACGACCGCCCACGCGGCGTGCGCCCACCGGACCGGGGGGGCCAGTCCGCGGTTATAGTCGCGGGCGCTACGCAGACCAGAGGAACGCATGGCCGAAGTGTACGACCCGCACCCGCCCGACCCACCCCACCCGCCCCGCGCGGAGAAACCCTCCGCCGTCGAGGGTGATGTCATCGACATCGGCGGCGGGGGGGGCGGGGGCGGGGCGGTGGAAGGCGATGTCATCGAGGCCCGCGGCCGGGCGATCGAGATGACAAGCCTTTTCGGTGGTGTGAGGGGTGGGGTGGGCTTCGGGGGCACGCCGCGGTTCCGCGCCAGCGGGTGCATCGGCACGGTCTCGCTGCTCCTCCTCTGCCTGTGCGTCTTCCTCCCCGGGTTCTTCTCCATCCCGCCCGTCGACCGCGACGAGTCGCGCTTCGCCCAGGCCAGCCGGCAGATGTACGAGTCGGTCGCCCTCGCCCCGGCGCTGCGGACGGGCTATCACGACGGCGGGCTCATCATCCCCCAGGTCCAGGAACGCCCGCGGCTGAACAAGCCCCCGCTGATCTACTGGCTCCAGTCCGCAAGCGCGGCCGTCTTCTCCGGCGGCAACCCCTACCGCGACGCGATCTGGATGTACCGCACCCCATCGCTGATCGCCGCGATCGTGACCGTGCTGGCCGTCTACCGCCTCGGCACGCGGATGTTCGACCGCCGCACCGGCTGGCTCGCCGCGGCGCTCCTGGCCATCTCCCCGGTGATCGCGTGGGAAGCCCACCAGGCCCGCGCGGATATGGTGCTGCTGGCCTGCACGACGGTCGCCATGGCCGCGCTCTGGGACTGCTTCCGCCCCCCCCGTGCCACCGACCGCGGCCCCGCGCAGTCGGTGTCCTCCCCCCCCGGTGCGTGGAAGCCCGCCCTCACGCTCTGGACCGCCCTCGCCCTGGGCATCCTCACCAAGGGCCCGATCACGCCGCTGGTCGTGATCCTCGCCGCGCTCACCCTGAGCGCCCTCTCCCGCGAGTGGCGCTGGCTGCGC
>JAEYVB010000232.1 GCA_023429345.1 Planctomycetota bacterium | reverse complement strand
CGGCATCGTCGGCACCGACGATGACGACGACGCTTGGGAAGGCCGCCTGCGCGTCCAGCGCGACTTCTGATCGGCCTGTCCTGACTGGATAAGAAAACCCCGGCGGCAACGCCGGGGTTTTTTGCTTTAAACCCTCCCGCCCCTAGAACGCGAACGGGTCGTCGGTCCAGGCGCTCGGCCGCCGAAGGTCGGGCGCAGGCGCCGCCGCGGCCTCGTGGCACGCCCGCTCCAGCGCCTGGTGCAGTTTCTCGTGGTAGGGAAAGGCCCCGAGCGCCTCGAGAAGGTCGTCCACCCGCCACACCGGGTGCGCGTCAGGCTTCAGCGCGCCGATGGCCGCATCGCCGAGCGCCTCGGCCGCGGCCTCGAACCACATCAATGGCACCTCCCGCCCCTCCGAATCGTCGCGGGTCGGTGATTCCTCCACGCGCGCCACCGGCCACGGGGGCTCGACCTTCGCGCGGACGCTCTTCGTAGAGCCCACCGAGACAATGGGCCAGCGCCCGTCGAGCGACATGGGCTCCCGCGTGAGCACAAACACGGGGACCCCCCCGGAATCCGCCCGCTCCCGGAACTCGCGCGCATCCGCCCCGATCATCGGGGGCCGGAAGAGATAGCACCCCGCGACCGACGCACCGCCCGCAAGCCCCGCATCCCCCACCACCATCACCGCCCCCGCATCGCAGGCGAGCTGCCGCTTCTGCCGCCGGCTCTCCTGGAGCGGGAGCACGATGCGCGCCATCGCGATGTAGTCGAACGCCGCGTACGCCCGCTCCAGGGCGCGCACGCACAGCCGCTCGGCCTCGAAGTACCGCATCGACTCGAGGGCGACGCTCGCGCGTTCCATGAGGCGATCGACCGAGCCCTGGGCAGCCCGAGGCGATGCCGCCCGCGCCCGCTTCCTGCCTCCAACATCAGCGGACCCGCGCATCGGGCATCACTCCCCGGGCCCTTCGCCCGACGCCCCCGCCGACACCCCGTCGATCAGCTCACGCCACCCCGCCGCCTGCTCCTTCATGTCGAAAGCCAGGACATCCGAAAGGCCCGACCAGTCCTGGTCCCGCAAGGACCGCTGCACCTCGCGCAACGTGTCCGACAGCGCGCCCAGCATCGCATTGAACGCCTCCAGCCCGGCCGCCCACGCAAGCTCCCGCGACACCTCCGCCTGAACCCGCTGCCACGACTCGATCGCATCCGCCAGCGGCTTCAGCGCCTCATCCAGGCGCGCGGTCTGGATCAACTCGGCCGCCAGCGACTGCGCCGCGGCCGCCCGCTCCAGGCTCGCCCTCGCCCCCTCGAGCCCGGCCGCGGGCCCTTCGCCGGCGCTCACCATCCGCACCTCGCGGCCCAGCGCCGCCTCCGGCGGGTTCTGGATAATCGCCGCGCCCACAGGGGCGCCGTCCAGCCAGACCTGCGATACCGTGCGCCCCCGCGCCCGGGCCGCCCGGGCGCCGGCCGCGATGGCCGCGGCGAACGTGGGCCGCTCCAGCGGAAGGCTCGCATCGTCGAGAAATGCCTGCATACGCCCAAGTGTCCCTCAAGAAGGGGACTTACGCAAGTCCAACGCTGGGCCGGCTACCCTCGTCCCATGACGGCGATCTACCTCGTATTGGCGATCGTGTTCGAGGCGGGCTGGGCCATCGCGATGAAGTTATCCGCGGGGTTCGCCCGGCCCGGGCCCGCCATCGCCACCGTGCTCGCCTACATCCTTTCCCTGGTCTTCCTCACGCTGGCGACCCGGAAGCTCGACATCGGCCCCGCCTACGCCATCTGGGCCGGCACCGGCGTCGCCCTGATCGCCGCGGCCGGCATGCTGTACTTCAAGGAGCCCGTGAGCCCCGCCAAGCTGGGGTCGATCGCACTCATCGTGCTGGGGATCGTCGGGCTGCAGCTCTCCGGCGGCGGCCACTGACCCTCAGTGCGTGATGTACGCCTCGAGGTACGACACCGTCTCCGAGAGCGCCTGCGTCTCCGCCCTGTTCAGGTCGCCGATCGAAACCATCCCGACCGGCATCCCGTCCTCGATCACCGGCACGTGGCGGATCCGGCGCTCGCGCATCAGGCGGCGGAGGTCGTCCAGCGGCGTCGCCATGGAGCAGGTGATCAGACGCGGCGTCATAACGTTTCCGACCGTCGTCGACGAGGGCGATCGCTCCTCCGCGACGACCCGGGTCATGATGTCGCGCTCGGTGATGATCCCGACGGGCACGGGGCCGCTCATCACGACGAGGCTGCCGATGTGGTGCCGGTTCATCGACTGCGCCGCCTCGAGCACCGACGCGTCGGGTGAGATCGTGTGGACAGCGCCGCTCTTCTCGCGGAGCACGTGCATGACCAGGTGCATAGACGTCCTTTCCTGGTTGCAAGCGTGAGCCGGTGATGGACCGGCCCCGCTCGGGCCATGAAGAAAGGCCGTCCCGGGACCGGGATCCGGCGGACGACGCCTACTTCAGTATGGCACGCGTCCGGGGGATCACCAAGCAAGATTCGGTCCCGCCGGCCCAGAAACCCGCCAAACCCGCGCGATTCTCGCCCGCGGGCGGCGTGCCGGGCCCGGGCGCCGGGCACTCCGGTCAACGAACCGTCAAGCAACGGTGAAGTCTCCGCTCTCCCGGCCCAGCGGGCCGACTTTCCCTTGCTCACCCGGTGCCGTCCCGCTACCGTGGTCACCGAATCCGGAGCGCTGAAAGAGAGACAAGGCGCCCCAAAGAGCCCGTCCGCCCCGTTGCGGGAGCCGCATCCAGCGTGGATGCCGCCCGCACGCGGCTGTCGCACCGACCTTTCTGGAGAGAAAGACATGCACCGCACGCTCGCCCTCATCGCCCTCGCCGCCCTCGCCGGTTCCGCCCACGCCGACATCCTCGCCTCCGACACCTTCTCCTACCCCAACGGCCCCCTCGTGGGCAACGGCGCCTGGAACGCCCACTCCGGCGCGGGGTCCAACCCCGTCCTCGTCGTGGATGGCGCCGCCCAGCTCGTCCACGCCCCCGCCTCCACCCGCGAGGATGTGAACCTCCCCTTCGCCGCCGCCACCGCCGGCAGCACCTACTACGCCGGCTTCGACCTCACGAACTTCGCCAGCAGCGCCGCCGTCTACTTCGCGCACTTCCAGAGCACCTCCACCACCTTCAACACGCGCGTCTTCATCGTCCCCAGCCCCGCGGCCGGCGACTACGGCATCGGGCTCAACAGCTCCTCCACCACGCCCACCGGCGCCCAGGTCTGGGCCGACGGCCTCACCTTCGGCGCCACCAACCGCGTCATCATCTCCTACGACGTCGACACCGGCGAACAGCGCCTCTGGCTCAACCCCGTCGACATGAACAGCCCCAGCATCTCCGTCACCGGCACCGCGGCCGCGCCCATCAACGCCTTCGCGCTGCGCCAGGCCGGCGTCGATTCCACCCAGCTCATCGACAACCTCATCGTCGCGACCTCCTTCGGCGAGGTCGTGCCCGCCCCCGGATCCGCGGCACTCGTGCTCGCCGGCCTCGGCCTGGTCGCCCGCCGCCGCCGCTGAACCCCCGCAATCAGCTTCCGCCAACGCGAAACGCCCCGGGGCCGTCCCCGGGGCGTTCTCCTGCGCGATCGCGTTCCCGCGTTCAGTCCTTCTTCTCGTCCGCCGGCGCCGCATCCTTCAGCGCCCCGGCCAGACCCGGCACCTGCTCGGCCCCCGCCTTGACCTGGATCGTCGAGTTCTCGAAATCGTCGCCGATCGGCTCGGCGCGGCCGCCGAGGTGCTGCTTCAGAAACGCCTCCGCGACCGAGTAGTAGCTCATCCGGTTCTCCGGCCGCGCAAAGCCGTGCCCCTCGTCCGGGTACAGCACGTAGGTCACCGGGATGTCCTTGTTCTGCATGGCGCTGACGATCTGATCCGCCTCCGCCTGCTTGACCCGCGGGTCATTCGCGCCCTGCCCGATGAGCAGCGGCTTCCTGATCCGGTCCACGCGGTTCAGCGGCGAGCGGTCCTCCAGCAGCGCCCTGCCCTCCTCCGTCGCCGGGTCGCCCACGCGCGTGGTGAACTGCGTCATCACCGGCTTCCAGTACGGCGGGATCGAGTTCAGCAGCGTCGTGAGATTCGACGGCCCCACGCCGTCGATCCCCACCGCGAACCGGTCCGGCGTGAACGTCAGGCCCACGAGCGTCGCGTACCCGCCGTACGACCACCCCATGATGCCGACCTTCTCCGGGTCCGCGATCTTGTTCTCCACGGCCCAGTCCACGGCGTCCAGGAGGTCATCGTGCATCTTGCCCGCCCACTCGAAGTTGCCGGCGTTCACGAACTCCTTGCCGAACCCCGTCGAGCCGCGGTAGTTCACGCTCAGCACCGCGTACCCGCGGTTGGCCAGCCACTGGTGCTCCGGGTTGAAGCCCCACCCGTCGCGGGCCCACGGGCCGCCGTGGACATTCAGCATCATCGGCAGCGGCCGGTCCGGCACCCCGTTGTTGTCCGTGTCCGTCCACGGCGGCAGGCTGAGGTACGACACCAGCTCCAGCCCGTCGCGGCTCCGGATGATCACCGGGTGCATCTTCGCGAGCGGCAGGCCCTCGAGCGATTCCTTGCTCGTGAACAGCAGCCTGGCCTCGCGCTTGCCCTCCACGCCCCCGGTCGGCCGCTCGTAGATGTACGTCCGGACCGGCCCGTCGTCCATCAGGAACGCCACCGTCCACCGCGAGTCGTCCGTCGTGCGGCTGGTGATCACGATCTCCCCGTCCGTCACCGAACGCAGATAGTCAAGATCCGGCCGCACCTCGTCGTCCAGCACCACCCATTTCGAGCGGTCGTACGTGAACTCCACCGCCTGCACCCGGTTCGACTCCGGATCCGCCAGCGTCCCCCCCGCGTCCGCCTTGGGGTGCTCCGCCAGCAGCGTGCTCTTGCCCGTGCCCGCGTCCATCTGGAACAGCGCCGACGTGTTGCGGCCGCGCGAGTCCGTGTAATAGATGATCTCGCCCGTGGCGTCGAAGCCCAGGATGCCCGTCGTCAGCGAGTCCTCCTGCGGCACCGCCATGAACTCCTCGAACGCCAGCCCGCCCCCCTCCGCGCCCGGCACGGCCTTGAAGATCGTGAACCCCCCCTCCGGCGTGAACGTCGTCGCGAAACGCACCGTGTAATCC
>JAEYVB010000196.1 GCA_023429345.1 Planctomycetota bacterium | reverse complement strand
GACTTCACGTGTTTCCTGCAGAGCTTCGCCGCCGGGTGCCCCTGAGCGTGCCGGGGTCGGGGCGGGGGGCGTGCTGCGCGGGCTGGTGCGGCTGGGCGGACGCTGCCGGCGTTTTTTTGTTGCCCGCGCAGGGGTACGCCGGTAGGCTGGGCGGCGGGGCCGGCCCGCTCCGGACCGGTCGCTTGCGGGCCGTGCCCGGCCCGACGAGAGGAGTGTGATGATGAACGCTCGCCGCCGCACGACGCCCGCAACCCCGCCGCTCCGCGCGGTCCTCGCCCCGCTGGCCCCGCTGGCCGCGGCGGGCGCAGCGCTGGGCCAGTGCGGGCCCTGGGAGCCCGGGCCGTTCGGGGCGTTTGCCTCGTACGGGACGGATGCACCCGTGCTGGCGCTGGCGTCGTGGCAGGTGCCGGGGGCGCTGCGGCGGGAGCTGTTCGTGGGCGGGGAGTTCGCCACGCTGGCCGGCGGGAACTTTGGGGGCATCGCCCGCTGGGACGGCACGGCCTGGCGGCCGCTGGGATTGGGTACGCAGAGCGGCGCGGTCCGGGCCCTGCTGCCCTACGGCGACGTGCTGGTGGTCGGCGGCGCCTTCTCGGCGGGCTTTGCGCAGAACATCGCGCGCTGGGACGGGTTCCTGTTGCAGCCGATGGGGGATGTGGAGGTTCCGGCGCTCCCGACCGCGGGCATTCACTGCATCCACAACCACCTCGGCCAGTTGTTCATCGGCGGGCAGTTTCAGATCAACGGCGCATCGGTCAACCTGGCGTACTGGAACGGAGCCGCCTGGGAGCCCCGGCCGATCAACGGCATCGTCCGCGCCCTGGCGACCTTCCAGAACGAACTGCACGCCGGCGGCGCGATCTTTGGCACTCCGCAGTACGGCCTCGTGCGCTGGAACGGCTCGGGATGGACGCCGGTCGGCGGCGGGATCCCGGGGGGCATGGTGTACGTCCTGCACGAGCGAACCGCCGACAACTCGCTGTACGTGGGGGGCCCCTTCCCCACGGTGGGGATCGCCGACACCGAGGCGCTGGCCCGCTGGGACGGCACGAACTGGCACGCGGTCGGGGGCGGCCTGCCCGACCCGGTGACGGCGGTGCACTCGCTCGCAGATTACCAGGGGCAACTGGCGATCGGCGGGAACTTCGACGCCACCGGGAGCAGGAACATCACGCTCTGGGATGGAGCGAGCTACGCCCCGCTGGGGATGGGCGCGGGCGGATTCTCGAGCGATGTGTACGCGATGACCACGTACCGCGGCTCGCTGGTGGTCGGCGGGGAGCTTCCCAATATCGGCAGCGGGTCGATCGCGGCGCACAACCTGGGGCAGTGGTCGGGCGCGGGCTGGTCGGCGCTGCGCCCAGGCGCGAACGGCCCGGTGTACGCGCTGCTGCCGACCTCGTCTGGGTTCTATGCCGGCGGGCACTTCGACTTCACCATCAACAGCACGCAGACCGCCTTCAGCCTGCTCGCCAGCAACGGCGTCGAGGCGAGCATCGTTGCGCCCACGGGCACTTCCGCCAACGGGCTCAGCGGGCCGGTGTACGCGCTGGGGTACTACACCGTCGGCATCGGGAATCCGGCGCGGCTGATCGTGGGGGGGCAGTTCGCCTTCGCCGCGGGTGTGGCGGTGAGCAACATCGTGCAGTACGACCTCGGCGGCTGGTCCAACCTGGGCGGCGGCGTGAACGGGCGGGTGAACGCGGTGATGCAGACGGGCACGATCCAGACGCCGCGGCTGATCGCCACCGGCGCGTTCACGGCGGCGGGCGGCAACCCCGTCGGCGGGATTGCGCAGTGGGTGAGCGGCGCGTGGAGCGGGCTGGGCTCGGGGCTCTCCGGCGGGACGGGCGGCACCGCGGGGCACGCGCTGGCGCAGTACGGCGGGCAGACCTACGTGGGCGGGAACTTCACGCACGCGGGAGGCACGCCGGCGAGCGCCATCGCGCGCTGGAACGGCTCGAGCTGGAGCGCGCTGGATGGGACGCAGTTCACCGGCGCTATCTATGCGCTGCGGGCTTTCGACGGCGTGCTGATCGCGGCGGGGAGTTTCCGGACCGGCTCCCCGCAGGTGTTTGGGCGCATCGCGGCCTGGGACGGCACGGCCTGGACGTACATGGAACAGGGGCTCCCCTCGATCCTGTCCGGCTTCACCCCCACCTGCCTGGGCGTGCATGAGGGCGATCTCTACCTCGGCGGTCAGTTCGGCCCCATCGAGGATCCCACGATCGCCGGGGGGGTGTACCGCTGGAGCGGCAGCACGTGGCAACTGGTTGATGAGCTCCTCAACGGCGGCGTGCGGGCGCTGACTTCCGCCGCGGGGGCGCTGTGGGCGGGGGGCGGATTCACCACGGTCAGCGGCGAGGCCTCACCGTCGCTGGCGCGGGTGGTCTGCACAGCGCCGCCGGCCTGCTACGCCAACTGCGACGGGTCCACGACGGCGCCGGTGCTGAACGTGGCGGACTTCACGTGCTTTCTGCAGCGGACCGCGGCGGGGGAGAGCTACGCGAACTGCGACGGAAGCACGCAGGCGCCGCTGCTGAACGTCGCTGATTTCACGTGCTTCCTGCAGAGCTTTGCGGCGGGGTGCCCGTGATCGTGCCCGGTTGGCGGGGGGCGTGCGGTCCGGGCTGGTGCGAACGGGGAATCGGCCCCGGGGGTGCGTGCCGCGGCCGCGGCGCATGATCTAAGAGCGGGGCCGCGGCGCTCACCGCCGGTTTCGCGCCAGGAGTCCGGCCATGGCACGCACGCTTACCCCGGCCGCGGGTCTCGCCCTTGCCTTCGTTCCCGGCCTTGCCGCCCCGCCGGCAGCGCTGGGGCAGGCGGGCGCGTGCGGCGCACTCTCTGTCACGCCCGCGCCGTTCCCGCCGAATCCGGGCACGGGCGTGAACAGGCTGACGGCGATCTCGGCGCGCAGCGCGGGCGAGGTGTACGCGGCCGGGCTCTGGCGGCATACAACCGTGGGGATGGGCCCGCTCGTGGTCCGCTGGGATGGCGGGGCGTGGTCGACGATTTCGATGCCGTCGACGGCGCAGGTGGGCACGGACCCGCAGACGGTTGGCATCGCCGCCCTCTCCGGCGGGGAGGTGTGGGTGGCGGGCTACGTGACCACCACCTACCCCACGTACAACATGCCGCTGCTGATGCGCTGGCGGGAGGGTCAGTGGGACTTCGTCGGCACGGCGACGCTGAACTCGCAGAACACCTACCCCTACGCGGCCCGCGGTGGCCTGCTCAGCGCGGTCGGGGGGGTGTCGGGCGATGACATCTGGGCGGTGGGCCTGGCCACGGGTTTCGGGGATGGCGGCGCGACCGCCGTCCCGCTGGCGGTGCACTGGGACGGCTCGGCCTGGACCGAGGCACCCGTGCCGCGGGTCGCCAACCGCCACCACGACCTCGTGGCGGTCGCGGCGATCGCGGGCGATGATGTGTGGGCGGTGGGCGAGTACCGCAACGTCGCGGGCGCCTACCGCGGTGTCGCGTACCACTGGGACGGCGGCGCCTGGTCGCACGTGCCGAGCCCGATCGAGGACATAGCCGGGAGCGGGCTCCTGGATATCGCCGCCGGCGGCCCGTCCGATGTGTGGGCGCTGGGGAGCGGCCCGGGGGGCGTGGTGCTGATGCACTGGGATGGCGCGCAGTGGAGCACGGTGCCGGGGCCGCCCGACACCGGCGGCTCGATCGCCGTGCCGGCGCCGGGCGAGGTCGTCATCTCCGGCTGGGAGGGGTACTGGCGGCGGACCGCCGCCGGCGGGTGGATGCTGATCCCCGCGTCCTTGCCCGGCCCGCCCGCTGCGGCGTACACAATCCGCGGCGGGGGGCTCGCGGTGGTCCCCGGCGGCGGGTGCGAGCTGTGGGGCGCGGGGTTCTGGACGCTGCCCGACGGCGTGACGAGCTTCACGCTGGCCGAGCGCTTGAGCGCTGCGGGCGCCGCGTGCTACGCCAACTGCGACGGGTCCACCACAGCGCCGGTGCTGAACGTCGCGGACTTTACGTGCTTTCTGCAGCGGTTCGCGGCGGGGGAGAGCTACGCGAACTGCGACGGAAGCACCGAACCTCCG
>JAEYVB010000100.1 GCA_023429345.1 Planctomycetota bacterium | reverse complement strand
CCCCACAACAACGCGAGCGGAGGCGGGGCGCGCCTGGCCGGCGCACCTGCTCGCCGCCGCCCTCCTCGCCGCCGTCGCCATCGCCGCGACCTCGTCCGTGTGGCGGCGCATCTTCGCCTATGCCCTCTCCAGCGAAGAGCAGTCGCACTCGCTCCTGGCCGTCCCCGTCGCCGCCTGGCTGGTGTGGGTCCGCCGTCACCGCTTCGATCGCCTCGCGCCCGCGGGCTCGCTCTGGGGGCCCGTCGTCCTCGCCCTCGGATGGCTCACCGCCGTCGCGGGCTTCCGCGGCAGCATCGACCTCGCGATCGGCGCGGGCGCCATCCTCATCGTGCTCGGCGCGGTCCTCGCGGTCCTCGGCCCACGGGTCTTCCTCGCGGTGCTCCCGGCGGTGGGGGCCCTGGCGATGATCCTCCCCGTCCCCGGCCGCCTCCGCGGCCAGATCGCCGGGCCCCTCCAGGAAGCCTCCGCCTCCATCACCGCCTCGGTCATCGACCTCGTCGGCATCCCCATCGAGCAGAGCGGCAACCTCCTCACCGTCAACGGCGTCGATGTCGCCATCGCCGAGGCCTGCAACGGCATGCGGATGGTCTCCGCCCTCGCCCTCGTCGCCTACGCCTTTGTCTTCACGCTTCCGCTCCGCCCCTGGGCCCGCCTGCTCATCCTCGCCCTCAGCCCGCTTTTGGCGCTCGCCGTCAACATCGTGCGCCTCATCCCCACCACCCTCTTCTACGGCTACGCGAGCACCGACACCGCCGACCTCTTCCACGACGTCAGCGGCTGGGGCGTGCTCTTCGTCGCCGTCGCCCTCCTCTGGGGCACCACCTCCCTCCTCCGCTGGCTGGAGCTCCCCATCGACCGCGGGGCACAACCAAGGCCGCCCTCCCACGCCCCCGCCCGCGCCCACCGCAGCGCCCAGGGCGCGGCCATCGGCGCTGCCGCCGCCCTCGCGGTGAGCATCCTCATCCTCGGCGGCTTCGACGCCAAAGCCCGCCCCGGCGTCGAGGACTACTTCGCCCGCGCCCGCGCCGCGGTCGACGCCGTCCCCTACCGCCTCGGCAGCGCGGTGGGTATCGATCAGGAAGTCTCCCCCGGCACCACGAAGCTCCTGAGACCCAACGCCCTCCTCCAGCGCCGCTACACCAACCCCATCACCGGTGACACCTTCGGCCTCACCATCGTCCACTGCGCCGACAGCCGCGACCTCGTCGGCCACTACCCCCCCGTCTGCTACCCGCGCCACGGCTGGACGGTGGAGAGCCAGGCCGAGGTGCGCCTCCAGACCGCCGGACCAGCCGACCACCCGGCGGACGAGCCGGCCGCCGAGCCGGGTGACAAGCCGGGCGCTGAGCCCGGCATCCCCGCCCGCCTCTACACCGTCAGCCTCACCACCGAGCTGGGCGTCCAGCGCTCGCGCGTGGTGAGCTTCTTTGCGCTCCCCGACCGCCGCGAGCCCTACTCACCGGCGATGGAGTCCGTCGTCCGCTCCTCCCGCTCCGCCGAGGCCTCCGGCCTGGGCGCAGCCCACATCCTCCTCACGTTCCCCGGCCCAGCCCAGAGCAGCCCCGGCCCCGCCGCGAGCGGCCCGGGCCTCGATGCGAGCAGCCCGGAGAGCGATGAGACGCTCCTCCGCGACTGCAACGAGATCATCAGCGCCATCGCCCCGGCGCTCCACGCCATCACCCGCGGCGACCCCGCCGGCACTCTACCGAGCCAGCCATGACCAACCAGATCGTCCCATCCCCCCTCCCGTCCCCCCTCCCATCCCCGCCGCAGCTCAGCATGCAGTCGATGCACGCCCCGGCCATCGGCCCCGCCCCGCACCGCCCGCCGGAGAGCCCGCTCCTCCTCCTGCACCGCCACCTCCGCGGCCGCTACATCCCCGCCGTCGTCCTCGGCGTGCTCCTGGCCATCCCCGCCGCCGTCATCGGCTGGAAGGCCGTGCCCCCAACGTACGAAAGCACCGGCCTCGTCCGCATCGCCCCGACGCTCCCCAAGCTCATCTACCAGAACGAGGAGAACCAGCTCCTGCCCATGTTCGATTCTTTCGTCGCAACGCAGGCGGCCTTCATCAAGAGCCGCCGCGTCGTCGACCTCGCCGCCAACCGACAGGAACTGCGGGATGCGGGCTGGCCGGGCCCTCCCGACGGCACGGCCGCCCTCGACCGCGCCCTGGAGGCGACCACCCGCCGGGGCAGCGAACTCATCATCGTCTCCGTCAAGCACCGCGACCCCAAGCTCGCGCAGGCCGCCACCAACGCCGTGCTGAAGACCTACGAGGAAATCCAGGACGAGCTCAATGGCACGAGCACGCAGAAGCGCCACGCCGCCCTCGAAGTCATCGCCGCGAATCTTGCCAGCGATCTGGCCGGAGTACGAACAAACATCAAGACTCTCTCCGAGCAGCAAGGCACCGACGATTTGGAGGAACTGCATCGCGCCCGAGTGGACGCCATGGTCCGCCTCAAATCCATGCTGGACGAGCTGGACCTGGCCATCGCCCGCGCCGGAGAGTCCGACGCACCGGGCGAAGATCCCGAAGATTTGCGGGACGCCGAAACGCTCGCCAAGTCCGACACGGTCCTCCGCGGCCTGCTGGATGAGCAGGAAAGCCTGAAGCTCCAGGAAGCGACGCTCGCGCCCACCTACAAGGAAAGCCACCCGACGATGATCGACCTCCGCCGCCGCCAGGCCGCCGTCGAGGCCCGCATCAACGCCCGCGTGGCGATGGCGAAATCCCCGGAGGCGGCAGACCGGCCCGGCGAACTCGTCGAAACACTGACAAGGGAGCGGGCCCGCATCGCCGCCCTGCACGAGGCCGCCGTCGCCGAGCTCCGCAAGCTCGGCAGCCTGCGTATGAGCATCCGGACCCAGCGCGCCCGCGAGCTCGAGCTGATAGAGGAGCAGAAGCTCACCATCGACCGAATGGACCAGCTGCGCATCGAGCGGGAGAGCACCCAGTCGGGGCGCATCAGCATAGCCCAGACAGGCGACCTGCCCGCACGCCCCGCCACCGACCGCCGCCGCCCCCTGGCCGCCTTCGGCGCGGCCGCGGGCTTCGGCGCCGGCGTCGGCGCGGTGTGGGCCTTCGGCTTCCTCCGCCGCGGCTACCGCTACGTCGACGAGCTCTCCGACCGCCACCTGGCGACCAGCGTCCTCGGCATCCTCCCCGAGCTGGGCGAGCAGGACGCCGACGCCGACGAGCAGGCCGCTCTCAGCGTCCACCACATCCGTAACACGCTCCAGCTCCAGATGCGGGCCGAGCCCGGCCGCGGCCGCGCCATCGCCGTCACCAGCCCCATGTCGGGCGACGGCAAGACGCACCTGTCCCTGGCCCTGGGCCTCTCGTTCGCCGTCACCGGCGAGCGCACGCTCATCATCGACGCCGACCTCGTGGGCCGCTCCCTCTCCTCGGAGCTGAACTTGGCGGACGCCAAGGGCTTCAGCGAGGCTCTCCGCGCCGAGACGCTCAACGGCGAGGTCCATGCGGTGCGCCCGAACCTCTGGGTCATCCCCGCCGGCGGCGGCGGGGGCCTCCGCCCGCAGGAGCTCTCCGCCGCCCTCGTGCAGCCGTTCCTCGAACGCGCCCGCGCGGCCTTCGACACCGTCATCATCGACACCGGCCCCATCATGGGCAGCCTCGAGGCCGCCGTCGCCACCGCGCTCACCGACCGCGTGGTGCTGGTGGTCACCCGCGGCCAGTCCCCCGGCCTGGTCCGCTCCGCCGTCGAGCGGGTGCGCTCCGCCGGCGGCGCCTGCGCGGGGATCGTCTTCAACCGGGCGCAGCCCAGGGACTTCCTGAAAAGCGGGAGCATGATGTCCGCCAGCGACCGCCGCTCCCGCGCGGCGACCAGCACCGCGCGTCCGACGGGGACCAACGAGCTCGCCCGCATCCTCACCAGCGTCGATGCGGGCAACCAGACGCACGCGGAATGAGGCTGCCCGCCGCGGCCGAGAGGTCGCGGCCGGGCATTTCCGCCCCCGGGGGGCGGGGGTTTGGTTGTCGAGTGAACGAGGGGAATCGGGGAGGGGGATCGGGCGCGGGAGCGCCTGTAAAGGGAGAGTGACCGTTGGCATCGAAGCGTAAGAAGAGGATTATCGCGGCAGCCGCCCTCGTGCTCGTGGCGGGCGGCGCCGGCGGCGCCTACCAGGTCCGCGGCATGGTCCGGGCCCGCGCCCTCGAACGCGCCCGCGTCGAGGGGCTCGCAGCCTACGAGCGCGGGGAGTACCGCGAGGCCATGGCCGGCC
>JAEYVB010000147.1 GCA_023429345.1 Planctomycetota bacterium | reverse complement strand
CCGCGGACAGCCCCGCGCCCCCGCCCACCGAGTTTGCCGGGCCGCCCGTCCCTTCCTACGAGCCATTCGACACGGGCAACCCGCGCGGGACGCCCGATGACTTCTACGCCGCTATGAGCGCCCGCCGCCTCGCCGCGGCCATCCGCGAGATCGTCGCCAAGGAGCAGCCGGTGCATGTCGGCGTCGTCACGCGCCGGCTCGCCGCGCTCTGGGGGATCGATCGGATCACCTCCCGGGTCGAAGCGCGCGTGGCCGAGGTGCTCGCCTCTGACATCACCCGCTCGCGCCCGCGCCGCGAAGCGGATGTGCTCTGGACGGCGGGCGCGGACCCGGCCTCTTTCGACACCTACCGGGCGCCTGGCGAGACGCCCGAATCGCGGAGGGATATCGACGAGATCCCGGATGTCGAGGTCGCGGCCGCGGCCATGGCCGTGCTGCGCCAGCAGGTCAGCCTCCCCACCGAGGACCTGATGCGGGAGACCGCCCGGCGCCTGGGGTTCCATCGCGTCACCCCACGGAGCGAGCCCGTCCTCGCCCGGGCGCTCGACCGGCTGATCGCCAAGGTCGCGGAGCGCACGCCCGACGGGATGGTCTCCCTGGGCCGTTCCGGCAGGCGATAGACTGGGCAGCACCCATGTCGGACGAAGCCGCACAGCTCGAGCTCCTCCGCGCGTACCTCCGCGCCCAGGATTGCGCCTGCCCCGGGTGCGGCTACAACCTGCGCGACCTGACCAGCGCCGTCTGCCCGGAGTGCGGCGATGCCCTCACGCTGCGCCTGGCCCTGGAAGAGCCGCGGCTGCGGTCCTGGATCGCCGGGCTCGTCGGCCTCGCCGCCGGCCTGGGCTTCAACGCGCTGCTGCTGGTGTACATCACGCTGATGCTGGCCCGAGAGGGGCTGACCCGCATCGACCGCCTCATGGAAGGGTTCGTCATCCACAACGTGGGCGGGGCGATCATCGAGGGTGTGCTCGTGATGCTCTGGATCCGCAAGCGCCCCCTCATCCGGCGGCAGCGGCCCTCGGTCCGCTTCTGGCTGGTGATGGCCTGCTGGGCGATGGCCCTGCTCAACGTCCTGGTCTTCACGTTCGTCATCGACCCGTGAGGCAACGCCGCCGCTCAGGGGCAGCCGCCGGCGAAGCTCTGCAGGAAGCAGGTGAAGTCCGCCACGTTCAGCACGGGGGCTGCGGTGCTCTGGTCGCAGTTGGCGTAGCTCTCGCCCGCCGCGAAACGCTGGAGGAAGCACGTGAAATCCGCCACGTTCAGCGCCGGCGCCGCGGTCGACCCGTCGCAGTTGGGGTAGCAGCCTGTCACGCTGCGCACCACCACCTCGAAGTTGTCGTACACAACCGTGTTGATGTACCCACCGCCTTGCGAGGAGTTTCCCGCCGCGAAGCCGAACCGGATCGGCTCGCCCGTAGCCGAGAAATCAATCACCGCCGACGAGTTATCCAGCGGCGTGAACGCCGCGGCCGTGATCCCGGTGAGCTGCGTGGTGTTCCATAAGCCCGACGAGCCTGTAACAAAGGGCGCCGCGGCGAACACGACGGTCCCCTGCTTCGCCGCCAGCATCACCGCCTGGCCGTCCGCGCCGAAGCCCGAGACGAACCGGTGGTCGATGCGGAAGTCCACCGACTGGATCGCCCCGTGCGTGGCCGGCACGTACCGTGTCGTGTTCGTCGTGCCGAACCGGCTGACCCCCCAGACGGTACCGCCGCCGTTCACCGCGTTGATCACCTGACGAGCATCGCCGGGGTTCCCGCCCGGGACCTGCGAGGGCGTGGACACTCCCCCCGCGCCCAGAACGACCGTCTCGAACCCCCAGCCCGCCGGATCGAACGTCCCATCCGAGAAGGTCACATCCGCCAGCGCTGCGGGAACCGCCGCCGACAGCACGCACATCGCCAGGGAGCAGCGCATCATCATCTCCTCCCGACCCCTCAGGGGCAGCCGCCCGCAAAGCTCTGTAGGAAGCACGTAAAGTCCGCCACGTTCAGCGCCGGCGCTGCCGTGCTCTGGTCGCAGTTGGCGTAGCTCTCCCCCGCCGCGAAGCGGTTCAGGAAGCACGTGAAGTCCGCCACGTTCAGGGCGGGCGCGGCCGTGGACCCGTCGCAGTTCGCGTAGCACGCGGCCACCGGCGGGATGTAGTACTCCGCGAGAGGCAGCAGGCCCGCGAGGGCCTCCTGGCAAAGCGGCAGGATCTGGCTCGTCGAGGGCTGGAAACTGCTCCCGCCCATCTCGATCGTCCAGGCCATCGCCCCGTTCACCGCGTAGCTGTAGTCCCGTGTGCAGCCGTTGGACTGGTACAGGATCACCGAGCCCTGCCCGTACTCATAAAACGTCCCGCGCACGCTCCCCATGCCGGACTGAATAATCGCGCCCAGCGTGTTCATCAGCGGCAGGTCCGGCGGCGGGGGCGAGGTGGTGTACCCCCACGGCGAGAGGATCTGCTGCCCGTTGGAGTGAATATCCCAGTGGACCCTCAGCCGGTTCTGCGCCGCGAGCATGTCCGAGAGGCCCTTGAGCGCTGTCGACTCAGGCTCGGAAAACGCCGCGCTCCCCCGGAACGTGCCCGAGCATGGGTCGCCGCTCGAGCCGGTGTTGTTGTACCCCCACTGGTACCCCCAGTTGCGGTTCAGGTCGACCCCGAAGCACGACCCCGGGTTGTCGCGCCGGTTCTTCCGCCACTGGCTGTTGGTGTTCCGCGAATACTCGTACCCGTCCGGGTTCGCGCACGGCACGATGTAGAAGTCGATGCTGTTCACGATGGCCGTGATCCGCGGGTCCGTGCCGTAGGTCTCCAGCAACCGGTCGACGATGTACATCGCCGACATCGGCGTGATCCACTCCCGCGCGTGCTGGTTCGCGTTCAGGAGGAACGCCGGCCGGTCCGCCGTCGGCCCCGGGCCCGTGATCCGGATCATCGGGATCGCCCGGTTCTGGATGGATGTCCCCGCCGTGCTCAGCGTCGCGAGCTGCGGGTGGGCCGCGGCCAACTGCTCCAGCCGCGCCGTGATCTCCGCATAGCTCCGGTACGTCACGAACCACGACGGATCCTCCGCCAGCCGCGCCGCCGCATCCTCAGCCCAGATCCGGTCGATGTGCCGCTGCATGTCCGGCAGCAGGACCTCGTAGCGGATGCCCGTTCCGGCGAAGGCCGCGAAGTGCTCCGGCGACATCCGCACGTCGAACGTCCCCACCCCCGACCCCTCGCACGTAAGAATGTCGTCCGCCAAGGCCAGCACCGTCCGGTATTCCCTCAGATCGGCCGGAGACACGCGGACCGCCCGGTGCCCGTCGTAGCGGACCACCTGCGCGGCCGCGCCCGAGCCAAGCACGAGAGCCAGTACCAGACCACCTAAGGCGCGCCTGCCGACCATCGACCATCCTTCCGGAAAGGGCCGCCCCGGGGGAGGCGGGACGAGAGATGCCTTATGAGGTACCACGGCCGCGGGGCAAAGGCAAGGGAATCCGCCGCCGGCCGCGGCCGGGACCACGATCCGATCCCCCCGCTTGTACGCAGCACCCGATAAACGCGTTCCAGGCCCGCCCGGCCCCGGCGTCGGCCAACCGGCCCCCCTACCGGCACCCCGCCGCGAACCGCTGGAGGAAGCAGGTGAAGTCGGCCACGGTCAGGGCGGGGGTGGCGGTGCTCTGGTCGCAGTTGGCGTAGGCCTCCCCGAGGGCGAAGCGGCGAAGGAAGCAGGTGAAGTCGGCGACGTTCAGGGCGGGGGCGACGGTGCTCTGGTCGCAGTTGGGGTAGCAGGGCGCCCCCTGCGGGCATCCCCAGAGGGCGAAATAGGGCGTCGGCAGGCCGCCGGCGGTAGTGAAGTTTCCGCCGACGGCGAGCTGCCCGTTGAAGACCTCGAGCGCGTACACCGGCCCGTTGGTGCCCTGGCCCAGTGACGACCAGGCGTTGCCGTCCCACGCCGCGATGCCGGGGGACGGCTGCCCGCCCGCGAAGGTGAAAAGCCCCCCGGCGATGAGCAACTCGGGCAGGGGCCCCGCGCCGTCGGGATCGAAGACGGTGACGGCCCGCACCGGCGCGTTCATGCCCGTGCCCAGCGGCGTCCATGTCTCGCCCTCGAGGATGGAGATGCGCCGACCCGGCGCGCCGGCCTGCGGCTGATCAAAGAACCCGCCCGCCACCAGCTTGCCGCGGAACGCGGCCATGCAGTACACCGTGTCGCGGATCGGCGGCACACCCACGTTCACCCAAACGTCGTTGACGTACCGCAGCACGCCCGCAATCTGAAACTGCGGCGCCGGATCGAGAAAGTAGCCCCCGGCGAGGAGCTCGCCGTTATGGATGAAGAAGGTGTCGGCGGCTCCCGCGCGCTCGTCCTGGACCGCGTGCCATGTCCCATCCCACCGCGCGATGTAGTTCGCAGTGATGCCGCCGGCCCCCTGTAGTTGCACAGGCCCGGAGTTCAACAGATTGCCAGTGGCAACCAGGACAGGCGGAGCAACACCGGTGCCATCCGGGTCCCAGGATTTCAACGCGAAAATAGCGTGATCAACTCCG
>JAEYVB010000075.1 GCA_023429345.1 Planctomycetota bacterium | reverse complement strand
CCCCCACCCCCCCACCGCCCCCCGCTCCCCCACCGCCGGCCATGACCACTCCGGAGAGCGGGCCGAGGATGGCGAGGGCGGCGATGGCGATGAACATGGCGGTCATCGAGCGCGCGGGGATGGCGGTCTCGCTGGTCAGGAGCCGCACGGCAGCGCCCGCGCCGATGCCCCCGGCGATGGCCGCGGCGACGGCCTGGCCCTTCAGGGGCGAGCCGGCGAGGAAGGCCGCGGCCACGCCGCCGGCGAGGATCCCCGCGGGGATGGCGAGGAGCCAGGCCTTGGTGTTGTTGCCGGGCGGCGCAGCGCTGTCGCCGGCGCGGGGCCCTCCTCCCCCGGCGAGGCGCACGGCGAAGGCGATCGCGATGGCGATGAGGCCGAAGATCAGGCCCTCGACGGCGAGGGAGCCGAGGGCGCGGGAGGCCCCCCCGGAAGCATGCGCGGTGCGGATGAGCTCATCGACCGTGCCGGTGCGCCAGGCGGCCCAGGCGACGACGAGGCCGGCGGTCGAGAGCCCGGCCATGGTCCCGACGAAGCGGGCCGCGGCCGCGCCGAGCGCGAGGGCGATGAGGAGGGCGGCGAGGGCGAGGGCGATGCCGAGCGCGGGGGTGGTGGAGAGGAGGGGGGTGGCATCGCTCCCGCCGGTGACGGAGCGGAGGCCGCCGAGGAGGGAGCCGGCGAGGGGTCCGAAGACCAGGAGGGCGGCGAGGTAGAACGACCAGCGGAGGATGCCTGCCTTCATGAGGAAGGCATGGTAGGGCCTACCATCGGGGCCCATGGCGATCATCGTTTTCCAGCATTCTGCGATCGGCGGGCCCGGGCGGCTCGGCGCCTGCCTCCGCGACCACGGCTTCAGGCTCGACATCCGGCGGCTGGACCTCCTGGGGGCCGAAGGAGTGCCGGTCGATTTCGACAACGTGCACGGCGTGATATCGCTCGGCGGGCCTCAGAACGTCGGGGAATCGCACCCGTGGATGGCGGCGGAGCTGGCGTACCTGAAGAGGGCCCACGGGCTGCAGCTGCCGGTGGTGGGGATCTGCCTGGGGGCGCAGATGATCGCGGCGGCGCTGGGGGGCCAGGTCGCCCCGATGGGGACGGAGATGCAGCCGGCGGTGGAGTGGGGCTTCCACGACGTCGCCCTGAACACCTTCGGGCAGATCGAGACGATGCTGTCGGGGGTGCCCTGGAACGTGATGCAGTTCCACGCGCACGCGCAGGAGGTCAAGCAGCTCCCGCCCGACACGACGCTCCTGGCGGGCTCGAAGATGTGCAAGGTTCAGTCGTACCGCGCGGGGCTGCGGACCTACGGCTTCCAGTACCACTTCGAGTGCGACCGGGCGATGATCGATGCGTACGCCGCGGACAGCCTGGGGCAGCTCAAGGACCTGGGGCTGACCGAGGGGGACATCGCGCAGCAGGCCGACACGCACTACGGGATGTTCGCCCGGGCCGCCGACCGCCTGTGCGTGAACATCGCGACGTACCTGTTCCCGCTGCAGCGGAAGGTCACGGCCTGACGCGGGATGGCGAGTCGGTTCTCCATCCCCGTCCCGAGCGATTACGTCCTCAAGCGGGATGCGTGCTCGTACGGGTACTTCGTGCTCGACCCCAACGTCTGGGATGTGGCCGCCCTGACGTTCACGCGCATCCTGGAGCTGGACGATGGCCCGGCGCGGCTGACGATCGCGCAGGACGGGGCTTCGGCGTCGAAGCGGCACCCGGAGCGCGGCGGGCCGCTGCGGGTGCTGGCGGACCGGGGGCTCTCGCGGGCGGAGCGGGCGCAGGCCACGTCGCTGATCACGCGGATGCTGCGGCTGGATGAACCGGCGGGGACCATCGCCGAGTTCCACCGGCTCGACCCGCGGTACAGGCGCTCCGGGCGCGGGCGGCTGATGCGCTCGCCGACGTTCTTCGAGGATGTGATCAAGACCGTCACGAGCTGCAACGTGACCTGGCCGAGCACGGTGACGATGAACCGGCGGCTGTGCGAGGTCGTCGGCGCGGGCGGGGCCTTCCCCACCGCGCGGCGGATCGCCCGCACCCGCATCACCACGCTGCGCTCGCGCTGCCGCGTGGGGTACCGGGATGCCCGCATCCTCGAGCTGGCCCGGATGTTCGCCTCGGGCGAGATCGACCCCGCGTGGTACGAGGACCCGGCGACGGGCGATGAGGCGATCTGGAAGGCCCTCCTCGCGCTCCCCGGGATCGGCCCCTACGCCGCGGCCAACATCATGCAGCTCCTGGGCCGCTACCACCGGCTGCCGCTGGATTCCGAGAGTATCCGCCACGCAAAGTCGATCCTCGGGATGGATGGCAGCGATGCGGCCATCATGCGGCGCATGCACGATCACTACGCGCCCCTCGGCGGACACGCCTTCCGGAGTTACTGGTTCGAGCTGTGGGACTTCTATGAAGGGCTGCGGGGCCCCTCCTGGACGTGGGAGCGGGAGACGACGGGGACGAGTTTCACGGCCGCGCAGTTCCGATGAGGCCGGGTGGCGGGCGGGCGGCCTGCAACAAATCCGGGCCGGGGCGTTAGGCTCTGGCCGGTTGCGGCGCGGGTGCCGCGCCGGGCCGTCGAATCCGGAGTTTCTCATGCTGAACTGCAAGTCGCGTTGGAATCGTGGGTTATCCCAGGTCACGAAGGCTGTGACCCTGGCCGCGTGCGTCGGTCTGGCCGCCTCACCGGCGCTGGCGCAGGGCCAGGGGCGGGGTGGGGATCGGGGAGGAGAGCGGGGCCGGCAGCCGGGCGAGGGCGCCGCGCGTCGCAACGGCATGATGGGCGGGATGATGGGCGGCATGGGCCGCTTTGGCGGCATGAACGAGCCGGTGATGACCTCGCGGGACCTGCCCCGCTACGGCGAGATCCTGCAAATGAACGCCGACCAGCAGGAGGCCGCCCAGGCCCTGCTGGAGGCGTACCAGCTGGAGGTGCAGGCCCGCCGGGACGAGATGCAGAAGGCGCAGGAGGAGATGCGGGAGGCGTTCCGCCGCCAGCGCGAGGATGGGGGCGAGGGGGGCATGCCCAACTTCGACCGCATGCGCGAGGCGCAGCAGTCC
>JAEYVB010000025.1 GCA_023429345.1 Planctomycetota bacterium | reverse complement strand
GCCGGCCCCCTGTAGTTGCACAGGCCCGGAGTTCAACAGATTGCCAGTGGCAACCAGGACAGGCGGAGCAACACCGGTGCCATCCGGGTCCCAGGATTTCAACGCGAAAATAGCGTGATCAACTCCGAGCCCCGGCACCGGCAGCCACGCCGGCGCGTACTGCCCGAGCGAGCACGCACCTCCGGCCAGCACCGCTCCGAAGCCCGCGGCCATCCGCGCCGCGCAGCCCCTCCGCGCATCCGGCCGCTTCCTGTGGGCTGCTTTCCTCACCGCGCCATGCTAACCGGCAACCCCCCGCACCCCAAGCCCCTTTCACCCGTACCAATCCCGGGCAAGCCGGCCCCCCAACCGGCCGATAATGCACTATGGCGACCACCTCGACCGATCTCTCGCCCGAACTCGTCGAGCACATGCGGGCCATCAAGGCCAAGGCCATCGAGTACGGCCTCGACTTCTACGAGGTCGTCTTCGAGGTCCTCCCCTTCGAGGTCATGAACCAGATCGCCGCCTACCAGGGCTTCCCCGTCCGCTACCCCCACTGGCGCTGGGGCATGGAGTACGAGAAGCTCTCCAAGCGCGACGCCTACGGCCTCGGCCGCATCTACGAGATGGTCATCAACAACGACCCCTGCTACGCCTACCTCCAGGAATCAAACGCCGTCACCGACCAGAAGCTCGTCATGGCCCACGTCTACGGCCACGCCGACTTCTTCAAGCACAACTTCTGGTTCGGCAAGACCAACCGCAAGATGATGGACGAGATGGCCAACCACGCCACCCGCATCCGCCGCCACATCGAGCGGCAGGGCCAGGAGGTCGTCGAACGCTTCATCGACGCCTGCCTCACCATCGAGCACCTCATCGACCCCCACTCCATGTTCGTCGTCCGCGAGGAGCCCCGCTCCCGCTACCTCCCCAAAAACGAGGACACCGGCGAAGAGCCCCACCACGGCGGCTTCGAGCCCGACCGCCTCCCCGCCAAGGACTACATGGACCCCTTCATCAACCCCCAGGCGGAAATGGACCGCCAGAAGCAGGAGTTCGAGGAGAAGGCCGCGGCCGCCCGCACCAAGTACCCCGCCCAGCCCACCCGCGACGTGCTGCTCTTCCTCCTCCGCCACGCCCGGCTCGAAGACTGGCAGCAGGACATCCTGGGCATCATCCGCGACGAGGCCTACTACTTCGCCCCGCAGGCCATGACCAAGATCATGAACGAGGGGTGGGCCACCTACTGGCACTCCAAGCTGATGACGCAGCACTTCCTCGAGGCCAAGGAGATCATCCACTACGCCGACCAGCACTCGGGCGTCGTCCACATGCCCCCCGGGGGCTTCAACCCCTACAAGATCGGCGTCGAGCTCTTCAAGGACATCGAGCGCCGCTGGAACACCGGCCAGCACGGGCACGCCTGGGAGAACCTCGGCGGCATCGGCGCCAAGCAGGCCCACGACGACAAGAGCATGAAGGGCCGGGAGAAGATCTTCGAGGTCCGCCGGATCTACAACGACGTCGCCTTCATCGAGGAGTTCCTCACCGAGGAGTTCGTCGAGAAGCACCAGATGTACCAGCACAAGCGCGACCCGCACACCGGCGAGGTCCGGATCGTCAGCCGCGACTACGACCGCGTGAAGCAGACCCTGCTCCACCACCTGACCAACCGGGGCGACCCCTTCATCCACGTCGTCGACGCCAACTACCTGAACCGGGGCGAACTCTTCCTGGCCCACCAGTGGACCGGCCTCGAGGTCGAGGCCGCCCGGGCCTTGCCCGTCCTCGAGAACCTGCGGCTGATCTGGGGCAGGCCCGTCCACCTCCAGGCACGGGTGAACGACGACATGTGGCTCTTCACCTGCGCCGAAATGGGCAAAGAGGTCCGGAAAGAGAAGATCACGGAAGAGACCCCGCCGCCGGCGCACATCGTGGTCTGAGCGCGGCCTCAGGACGGGTATGGCTGGTGGCCGTACGGTACCGAGATTTCGACACGCGCCCGTGGATGGATGGTGGAGAACGCGCCGTCGGCGCTCGGCGGCCGATCACCCCGGGAGGCCTCCCGGCCCCCGGCCGCCGCCGCGGCCCCGGGCACCGAGCGCCCCCGGCGCCTGCCGACAGGGATGCGCCAGGTTCCGGGCTCTCCGGCCGGGCTCTAAACCCCGCTCAAACGGCCAGATCGGCGCATGAGCGGGCTTTCATCCACAACCCGAGCGCCCTAATTAAGACTACTAATGAACAATTACTCATGGAGTAGAAGACTTCAGGAGGGACCCCCCGGCTGACGGTTGGCGGTGTCTTTCATGTCAAGGCACCTCCCGGTGTGGAAAACCCTTGCGGCGCAAAGGGTTAAGGCTTCTTCACGATCCCAGAGGCCCGCCGCGGCTGGCACCGGGGGCAGTACACCGTAGCGCGGCCGCCGACCCGGGCCCCCCTCAGGCGGCCGCGGCAGGCCAGGCACTCCTCCCCCCGCCGGGCGTACACGGCGTGGTCCGCCTGTGCCCGGCCGGGCACGCCCAGGGCATTGACGTAGTCTCGCAGGGTCGACCCCCCCGCCCCGATGGCGGCGTTCAGGGTCCGCTGTATGGCCGCGGCCAGGTTCCGCCACTCCGGATCGCGGAGGGAGCGGGCCGGTCTCATGGGATGGATCCGGGCGAGGAAGAGGGCCTCATCGGCGTAGATGTTCCCGACGCCCGCGACGGTGGCCTGGTCCAGGAGAGCGGCCTTGATCGCCCGGCGGCTCTCGCCGGCGCGGGCGCGGAGGTCGGCGGCGGTGACATCGAGGCCGTCGGGCCCCAGCAGCGACCAGCGGGCGCGGAGATCGGTCTCGGCGGGGAGCGCCCAGAGGCCGCCGAAGCGCCGGGCATCGCGGAAGGTGAGACGCCCGCCACCGCCCAAGGTCCATTCGGCGTGGATGTGGTCCTGCCGGTGCCCCGGTCCGGCGATGCGGAGCTGGCCGGTCATCCCGAGGTGGGCGACCAGGAGGGGACCCTCGCGGCTGAGGATGGCGAGCTGCTTGCCGCGACGCTCCAGGCTCCGGACAGTGAGCCCCTCGAGCAGGTCGCGGGGGGTGCAGGGCCGGTGGTCGGGGCGCTCGCAGAAGTCGGGCCGGTGGAGCGTGGCCCTCGCGATGCGGCGGTCGACCAGCGCGGGGGCGAGCGTTCGGCGGACGGTCTCGACCTCGGGGAGCTCGGGCACGGGGAAGGGTACGAGGGGGTGCGCGGGCGGGAAAAAAGAGGCGGGCCCGCCGGATTACAGCAGGCCCGCCGGAGGGGAGGAGGGTCGTTGCGGGGCGTTGCCCGCGGACTGTCAGTTCCGGACGAGGTACGCGCGGCCGAACCCGGCCTCGGAGGGGGCACCGATGAGGGCCTCGCCCTGGCCGTTCCCCTCGACATCCACGACGCCGGCGACCGATGCGCCGAACTTGCCGTTGACGCTCGGGTGGCGGCTGTAGAGGACGGAGATGGGCGAGCCGGGAGGGCCGATGACGTACGCGCGGCCGCTGGAGATCTCTTCCGGGGCGCCGATGATCATGCGGTTGCTGGGGGAGCCGTCGTTGTTGAGGATGGCGGCGACCGAGGAGCCGAAGTTGCCCTGCGTGTGGGCGCCGGGAGAGGAGATGCGCCGCAGGCCGACACCGTTTGCGCCCGAGAAGAGGTGGGCCTTGCCGCCGCTGGGATGGAGCTGGGCGCTGGCCTCGTGGGGCGCGCCGACGAGGATGTCCTGCACGCCGTCCCCGTTGCTGTCGCCGAGTGCGGCCACGGATGTGCCGAACGCGCCGTCGACCGACTCGGTGCCGGAGCGGTGCACGCGGATGAGCTGGCCGTTTGCGCCGGAGAAGACGTACACGCGCCCCGCGCCGGCCGGGGAGCTGCCGACCGACTCGCCGGGCGCGCCGACGATCACATCGCCGCGGCCGTCGCCGTTGATATCGCCGATGCCGGCGACGCTGTAGCCGAAGGTGCCCTCGTTCTGGTAGGCCGGGGACCAGAGCGTGCGGATGTACCGGCCGGTGGCGCCGGAGTAGATGTAGACGCGTCCGCTGCCCTTGCGTCCGCCGGCGTCCTCGAAGGGAGCGCCGACGATGACATCGGCCGCGCCGTCGCCGTCCAGGTCCGGCGCTGAGGCGATGGACCAGCCGAAGCAGCCGCCCTCCTGGCGGAAGGGCGAAAGCCAGGCGCGGGTGAGCTGGCCGGTGGCGCCGTTGTAGAGGTACGCGCGGCCGCAGAGGCGGCCCTGCGGGTCGGTTTCCCACACGCCGGTGACGAGGATGTCGCCTTTGCCGTCGCCGGTGACGTCGGGTATGCCCGCGACCGCCCAGCCGAAGGTGCCGACGAGCTGCGCGGTGGGCGGCGTGATGACACGGACGTACTGGCCCGTGCCCGAGACGACGTAGACGCGGCCGGCGTTCTCGCGGATGCCGACGCTCTCGGCCTCTGCGCCGATGACGAAGTCGCCCCTGCCGTCGCCATTGAGATCGGGGATGCCCGCGACGGACCAGCCGAACTTGGCGCCCGCCTCGTGGCGGGGGCACGCAAAGGTGCTGAACTGCATGGCGGATTGAGCCTGCGCGAGCCCGGCGATGAGCGAAAGGCCGAGAGCGGCGATAGCGCCCGAGCGCGAGTGGTTGATCACGTTGGTCTCCTTCGGGGGGTCGCGGCCGCGGCGTGCGCTGGGGGGACATGCCGTCCGCGTTTGGGGTGTAAGACTACCCAGCACCGCGGCGCGCGGTTCGGCGGCGCGGGTGCAATCCACCGCGCACCGGGAGATTTAACCGCTCGACCCGGAGCACGAGTGCACCACACCGGGTGGACGGGATTAATACTCGCGCTGGACTACGTGTCACCCGGCGCGTCGGCCGCTACAGCCGGGAGTAGACCGCGCCGGCCATGACCGGGAGCTCGGCGGGCTGCGGGCGTTCGCGCCCAACGTACCGCTCGAGGAGCGACGCCATCTCGCGCCCGACATCGCGGATGTCGAAGTCGCGCTCGACTTTCCGGCGGGCCGCCGCGCGCATGGCGGCGAGGTCCGATCGCTGCGAAACGCGCGTGAGCGCCGCGGCCAGCGCGGGCGCACTGGCCGGCGGGACAAGCTCGCCGGAAATCCCGTGCTCGACGAGCTCCGGCACGCCGCCGACGGCCGTCGCGACCACGGGCAGCTCCATCGCCATCGCTTCCATGAGCACCACGGGCACGCCCTCCATGAAGCTGCTCATCACCATGACGCTGGCGCGCTCGAAGTGCGCGGCGATGCGGTCCTGGCCGACGGGACCGCTGAACACCACGCGGTCGGCAATTCCGAGGTCTTGCGCGATCGCTTCGAGCTCGGGTCGCATCGGGCCGTCGCCCACCATGTCGAGCGTCCAGTCGATGCCCTGGCGAGAGAGCGCGGCGCAGGCCTCGAGCAGCACGGGGTAGCCCTTGATGGGGTGCAGCCGGCCGACGGTGAGCAGGCGCAGCCCGTCGCGCGGCGGGCTCTCACGCTGGTAGCGGCGCGGGTCCACGCCGCAGTGCACCACGTGCGTGCGCTCCCAGACCTCGGGGGGCGTCCAGGCCATTACCTGCGCCCGGCAGAAGTCCGAGATGCAGCGGACGAAGAGGGCGCCTGAGGCCTTCTCCCGCAGCTTCCAGGTGTCGACGTGGAAGAACTCGGCGGAGCCGTGGATCGTGAGGCTGTAGGTGATCGATTCATCGATCCTCGTCGCCAGCAGGGCCACGCACGCGCCGTTGTTGGCCATGTGCACGTGCACGTGCCGCAGGCTCTCAACGCCCATCCTGCGGACCAGCCGCATGGCCTCGACCACGTAGGCGAGGCTCTTCAGCCGCGCGCGGATACCCGGGCAGGCAAGCCGCTGGGATTCGCGGATCGCCCTCAGCACACCGAGCGGGTGTCTGAGGGCGATGGCGACGGCGTCGAGCAGGAGGTCCGGCACGCGGCCGAGGAGGACAATCGTCTCCCGGGCGGCCTGCTCGTGCTCCGGCCCCAGGCGGCCGCCGGCGTTCGGTGGGCGCACCGAGAACGGCTGGACGCGCGCGCCGTGGCGGCGCAGGGCGCGGATCTCCCGCTCGATGAAGGTGTGGGAGAGGCTCGGGTACTCGGTGTTCAGGTACGCAACATTGATCACAGCGCCTCCTGCGCTTCACGCAATCATCTCCACGCCGAATGGAGCAGACACAGCTCGGCGCGGAATGCGAGCGGGTCGTGTCGGCCATCCCGGCGCCTCATGCGCCCGGGGTTCATATCGATGCGGCGCAGCGCCAGGGGTTCGCCGGCGGGGTCGTTGCGCC
Source organism: Planctomycetota bacterium (assembly GCA_023429345.1). Taxonomy (GTDB): domain Bacteria; phylum Planctomycetota; class Phycisphaerae; order Phycisphaerales; family UBA1924; genus JAEYVB01. Next base: position 2,858 of record JAEYVB010000025.1, on the reverse strand, counting down.
CGGGCAGGGTGGTGCAGGCGTAGCGGTACCCTGCGCGGGCGGCGGCCGCCGCAATACGGCCGTCGTGATCGCCGTTGGGGTAGCAGAGGCCCGCGGGGGCTGCGCCCGTCCAGGCGGCGAGCTGATGGATTGGCACGCGGAGTTCACGCTCGAGCGCCGCATCGTCGAGCGTCGTGAGGACCGGGTGGGTGACGGTGTGCGCCGCGACCTCGTGCCCGCGGCGGGCGAGGTCCGCGATTTCTTCGGGGGTCATCAGCCGGTCGTGGTCGCCGGCGCGCTCGTCGGGTGTGCGGCGGAGCGCGGCGATGGCGGCATCGCGCCGGTGCGGCGGCAAGCTCTTGAGCGCGGCCATCCAGGCGCGGAGGGTGAGGGGCTCCGGCGCGGGGCTGCCCGGCCCGAGCGCTTCCCGGAGAGCCGCGGCGGCGTGCCCGGGCGCGGCCCCGCGGAACCGCCGCGCGGCGCGGTCGAACCACAGCCGCTCGCGCGTGCCGACCGGGCCCGTCGTGATGAAGTAGGTGGCGCGGAGATCGGCCTCTTCCAGGATGGGGGCGGCGATGGCGATCCCGTCGACGTAGCCATCGTCGAAGGTGATGCTCACGAGGGGGCGGCCGCCGACTTGGCCTCGCCGGCACGTCTCGAGCGCATCGCCGACCGGCAGTACGCGGCAGCGGTCCCGGAGGAACTCGACGTGCGCGCGGAACGCGTCCGCTGGGGTGACGAGGCCTTCGAACGGGTAATCGTGGACGTTCTCGAGGATCCGGTGGTAGGTCAGGATGGTCCAGCCGCCGGCCATGCGGCGCTCGAACCGGGACAGGACGCCGGCGGCCGCGGCGGCGCGGGTCAGCGAGGCGCGGGCGTGGCGGCGCCAGGTGTTGGTTGGTGATGATGGCAAGCCAGCCTCCCCGCTCTTGGCCGAAGTCTCGGCCCGGCAACGAAGATGCTAACGCTCCGGACAATCCACGCCGCACACGCGGGCGGATGTTCATTGAGACCGGCTTATCCCGCCCGCGAGGTAGCGCTCGAGCCGGAATCACTGGGATGCACTCGCGGTGAAGCGGGGTTCAAGCGGAGTCCACCAGTGCAACGCCCGCTCGCGGGCGCGAGGCGGCGTGAGAGGCGGCAAGTCCGCGTCGGGTTCAGTCGTGGATGCGCGAGGGGTCTTTGCCCTCTTCGATGGCGCGGATTTTGTCGACGCGCCGCGCGTGCCGGCCGCCCTCGAAGGGCGTGCGGAGCCAGATCTCGACGATGTTCTCGATGAGGCGCTGGCCCAGAAGGTCGGCCGAAAGGCAGAGCACGTTGGAGTCGTTGTGCGAGCGTGAGATCTCGGCGGTGAGCTCGTCGTGCACGACGGCGGCTCGGATGCCCCGGACCTTGTTGGCGGCGATGCTCATGCCGATGCCGGTGCCGCAGATCAGGAGCCCCATGTCCGCGCGGTCGTCTGCGATGGAGCGCGCCACGGCGTAGGCGGGCTCGGGGTAATCCACGACAGCGCCGGAGCACTCGCCGACCATGAGGATCTCGTGACCGTCGCGCTTGAGCTTGTCGGCCAGCAGGCGGGCGGCGGAGAGGCCTCGGTGATCGGCGCTCATGGCGATACGCATGGGGACTCCATTCGATGAACCTCCCCCGTCACTCTTCTTCTTTCAGGCGGCGCTCGATCAGCTGCTTCAGCTGCTCGGCAGTCCGAGTGTAGACCTCGAGGGGTGAACCGATGGGGTCCTGCACATCGCCCCCCTCGGGGTCGAGCACCCGCACCTTGTGCTCGGCGGTCGGGTCGATCGCGTGCACCGCGCGGGCGTGGCCCGCGGTCATCACGTAGATGACGTCCGCCTCGGCGATCTCCTGCCGCGTCAGCTCGCGCGAGCGGTGACGGGAGAGTTCCGCCACGTCGAACCCCATCCGCGCGAGCGCCCGCACCGCCTCGGGCGCGGCCGGCGAGCCGGGCGTGGCCGAGGCGCCGGCCGACCGGACCTTCAGCGTCACCCCCGCCTCATCGCTGCCCCGGGCGTCGAGCAGGTGCCGGGCGATGGTCTCCGCCATCGCGCTCCGGCAGGTGTTGCCGGTGCACACGAAAAGAATGGTGCGCTCGAGCTGCTTGCGGATGATGCGCTCCGCGAGAGCGCCCTCGAAGAGAACCTCGTGGCCGCCGCCCGCCGTCAGCCGGATCGTCGTCGAAGGACGGCCCCACTTGGTCGGGCCGTCGTCCAGCACCAGCGCGATAGGCCCCGAACCCCCCGCCCCGGCATCCACCGCGCTGCGGAGATCGTCCGTGATGCTCGTACCCTTGGCGTAGCCCGCGGCGGACAGGCCGTCGGCCACGATCGTGAGGCCGGCCCTGGCCGCGGCCGCGAGGAGTTCCTGCGCCACGGCGTTGTCCGGCACGCGGAACGCGATCTGGTCACCGACGAAGAGCGAACCGGGCACGGCACCGCGGGAGTCCCGGATCTGTTCAAGCTCCTTGGTGGGACGCTCGACCACGAAGGTCACGGGGCCGGGGAGCAGCCGGCGCATCAGCCGCTTGTGGACGGGCGATGCCGGTTTCACAGCGTCCCAGGCGACCTCGGCCGAAGGTGCGTGCCAGGTAGCCACACCGGGGGTCTGGCCCCTGGTCGCGGCCGTAAGGGCGGCGAGGCGGTCCAAGGCATCCCGGGAGTTGGCGGCGGCGGCGATGCCGTAGACCGTGTCCGTGGGCATGATGACCAGACGGCCCTGAGCGAGGGCTTCGACCGCGGCGGCGATGGTCGCGGCCCGGTCTTCCGGGGCCATGCCGGACATTTCGCGAACAACAGGTTGTGCACCGGCAGCGGTCACGGGCGGAGTATCCGGGCGGCGGTGGCTGGCCGCAAACGGGGTGGGGG
>JAEYVB010000432.1 GCA_023429345.1 Planctomycetota bacterium | reverse complement strand
GTCGTCTCGTCGTCCTCGCCGGGGAAATACCGCGGGTGGATGTCGCTGACGTGGAGGAAGCCGTGGTGCTCCACCCCGAAGTCAACAAACGCCGCCTGGATGGCCGGCTCGACGTTCGTAACACGCCCGACATAGATGTTGCCGACGCGGCTGATGCTCGCCGCCCGCTCCGCGTGGAACTCCTCGAGCTTCCCGTCCTCCACCACCGCCACCCGGCACTCCTCGTCGGGGACGTAGTTGATGAGCATCTGGGTCTTGGCCGCGTGCGACTTGCCCTTCGACGCCGGGCCCTTGGACGACTGCTTGGACTCTGCCATGGACACCGAACCTTCGCTACTGGAAGGCGCCGGACACGCCGCGCTCAAGAGCCCCGCGGCCGCACGCGACGATCGCGCCGGCGACACACCCGAGCGCATCAACGCGCGGGAGAATGTTCTTTCGCTGGGAGCTGACGCGTGAGACCGCGCACCTCGCTGGTGCGCCGCGCCGAGAGGCGGTTGCCTCGAAAGAGCCCCGGCCCGATTCGCGGGGCTCCGGGCGCCCCGACCTTCACCGCCGGCCCCGTACGCCGGAAGCCGCGAGGGCCCCCGTCAGGGGCGGCCCCCGGTGCGCGACACGTTCCCGCGTCAGCAGCCACCCGAGGCCGACTATTCGAGTGCGTACGCCCCACCGGGCGACACACCGATTGCCTTTCCCTGGGGCGCCGGGCCGGCGGGTCAGGGAACACCCCTGCCGCCGAACTCCCGTGGCCGACGGTCCGCCCGCCGCACGCCTTTGGGGTTGTCTTTCGTGCCCCGGCCCCCCAAAAAGGGCCCCGGAGCGTCGGAATCGAGCCCCCGCCGGCCTCTCGGCCCGCGGCTCATGTCCCAAGAGGGTATGCCGGAGCGACGACCTCCGCAAGGAGTCCGCCCCCCGCACACGGTATCGGGTGGTTCACCCCGGCAGATCAGCCCAGGTGCCCTGCCCGCCACGACCCCTGCCTTCGCGGCCGTGGCAAGAGGCCGCAGCTCCCCGAGTCAACCGCCCGCCCCGCCTCAGGCCCGTTCCTCGGTGCTCCGGCCGTCGTAGGCCTCGGGGAGGATCTTCCGCGCCTGGTCGCGCAGGAAGGCCGAAACCGAGATGTCCGAGTCGAACGAGAGCACCCGCCGCGCGATCCGTTCGCACTGCTCGACCGTCACGCTCCGAACCAGGCGCTTGAGCTGCGGGATGGCCGCGGCGTTCGCGGAGAGCGTCCGCAGGCCCAGCCCGATGAGCAGCATCGCGTAGTCGAGGTCGCCGGCGGATTCCCCGCAGCAGGAGAGGGGCAGGTCGCGGCGACGGGCGACCCGCGCCACATCCTTGATCAGCTTGACCACCGCGGGGTGCGCCGGGTTGAAAAGATGGGCCACCCGCTCGTTGGTCCGGTCGACAGCGAGCGTGTACTGCACCAGGTCGTTGGTGCCGATCGAAAAGAAATCGGCCTCGCGGGCGAAGGCGTCGGCCATGATGGCGGCCGACGGCACCTCGACCATCATCCCCACCGGGATCTTCGGGTCGTAGGGGATGCCCTCCTCGCTGAGGTCCTCCATCACCTCGTTCAGCACCCACTTGGCCTGGCGGAACTCGGTGGTCGACATGACCAGCGGGAACATGATCTTGATCGGGCCCAGCGCCGACGCCCGCAGCAGCGCCCGCAGCTGCGTCTTGAACATCGGCTGATTCTTCAGGCAGTAGCGGATGGAACGGAGCCCGAGGAAGGGGTTGCGCTCCGGGCTCTCCTGCTGCCGCTGCGTGTACTTGTCCGCCCCGAGGTCCATCGTCCGGATCGTCAGCGGCCGCCCCGCGCTCAGCTTCACGCACTCGCTGTAGGCCTTGAAATGGTCCTCCTCCGTGGGCTCGGTCTCGCTCGTGAGATACAAAAACTCCGTGCGGTACAGCCCCACGCCCGCCCCGCCGCAGGCCTGCACCATGGGGATCTCCTGCGGGAACTCGATGTTCCCCAGGAGCTCGATAGGCACCCCGTCCCGGGTGATGGCGGGGAGATTCGCCAGTTCGTCCAGCGACAGCTTGAAGGTGTCCCGCTGCTCAATCAGCGCCGCGTAGTCGGCAAGCTGCCCCGCGTCGGGGTCCAGGATCACCAGGCCCCGATCGCCGTCGATGATCACCTGCCGGCCGTCCTCCGCCAGCTTCGAGAGGTCCCCGCACCCCACCACCGCGGGTATCCCCAGGGCGCGGGCGACGATGGACGTGTGGCTCGTGCGCCCGCCCAGGTCGGTCGCGAACGCAATCACCTTCTCGCGGTCGAACCCGGCCGTCTGCGAGGGCGTGAGGTCGCGGGCGATCACGACCGCCTCGTGATGCAGCTCGACCAGGCGGCTGGTGTGCTCGCCGATCAGCTGCTTCAGCACCCGCTGCGAGAGGTCCTCGAGGTCGTTGGCCTTGGTCGTGAACGCCGAGTCCTTCATCGTGCGGAACCGCGCCGCATGGTCCGAGAACGTGCGGTACACCGCGAACTCCGCCGTCACCAGGTCCCGGACGATCATCTCCCGCATCGGGCCGACGACCGCCTTGTCCGACAGCATCCCCTGGTGGAAATGGAAGATCTTCGCCGCCTCGGTGCCCATCTGCACCTCGGCCTGCGCACGCACGCCCGCCAGCTCCTCCCGAGACCGCTCCAGCGCCTCGTCCAGCCTCTTCTGCTCCGCGCGTGCGGCCTCCGCGGCGATGGCGCGACGCGGGATCCGCTGCCGCTCGTCATCCAGCACGAACACCCGGCCGATCACGATGCCGGGCGAAACCGGGATACCCTTCAACATCTCCATTGCGACTTCCAGACGCGGCCGCAGAGGGGGTGCCCACGGCCGGACGCAATGGTAGCGGAACCGCCGCCCCACACCGCCCGCCGCTCGAATCCGGGAACCCGGGTCCCCGCTCGGCCGTAGCAGGAGTAGACCGGTCGAGCAGAGTCCTGAGAAACTGCTTATCCACACCGGCGGCCACAAGGGGCCGCATGACCGGTTTATCACTTGACTTCGCCCTTTGCATCTGCTCTAGTACGTCCAGCCGTGGGGGCGGCACGCTGCCGTTTAGATCCGGTTTCGCAGCGGACCAGGGCCCGCCCCGCGGATGCAGTTTGAAATGTCGTTTGCTTCGGACGCTCGCCCGGCTTGAAAGCTGGAGCGGCGCGACGGTCCTGAAGTTGGATCGCGCGCTCACCCCGTCCGGCCACACCCCTGTTGGCCCGTGAACGGTGCTCCGTGCGTCCGCGTTGGAGGATGCCAGAAGTGAATGTCGGTTCGCATCGGTCGCGACGCAGGCGGCGTCGCGGACGCGGTCCAGGACAGCCCAACCAGGGCGGAGCCCAGACCGTCGCCGCGCCCCAGCAACAGCAGCAGCCCCGCGGCCCGGCGCAGGCCCTCGGCCTCCCGCCGCCGCCGCCCCCGGTCCCCCCCGCGCAGGGCAGGACCTACGAAGAACTCACCTCGATCGACCCGCAGCCGCGGATCACACTCGAGTACCCCGGCTGCCCCGTCTCCTGCCGCCTCGCCGATCTTTTCTGCCCCATCGGCCGCGGCCAGCGCGGCCTGATCGTCTCCCCGCCGAAGGCGGGCAAGACCACCCTGCTCAAGGACATCGGGACTTCCGTCCTGAGGAACCACCCGGACCTCGACCTGATCGTGCTGCTCGTGGACGAGCGGCCCGAGGAAGTCACCGATTTCCGTCGCCACTTCGCCCAGGTCGCGGCGGATCTGGCGCCGCCGCCCCTGGGCGCGCTCAACGGTGAACTCAACGGGCACCCCGCCGCCGAGCCCATCCCCTCCGGCGGCGCCAGGCCCGGCATCAGCGCGGGCGCTGCCGCCCGCTGCCACGTGATCGCCTCGAGCAACGACAACGACACCGACCGTCACATCGCCATCAGCACGCAGACGATGGAGTACGCGAAGCAGATGGTCCTGGGCGGGCGCCACGTCGTGATCCTGCTCGACTCGCTGACCCGCCTCGGCCGCGCCTTCAACCGCTCGCGCCGCCACTCCAACTCCGGGCGCACGCTCTCGGGCGGCATCGACAGCCGCGCGCTCGAGGTGCCCAAGCAGATTTTCGGCGCTGCCCGCAACACCGAGGAGGCCGGCAGCCTCACGATCATCGCCACCTGCCTCGTCGATACCGGCAGCCAGGGCGATCAGGTTATCTTCGAGGAGTTCAAGGGCACCGGCAACATGGAGCTGATCCTGGACCGCAAGATCAGCGAGCGCCGGCTCTTCCCCGCCATCAACCTCGCCGCGAGCGGCACCCGCAAGGAGCACCTGCTCATGTCCGAGCAGGAGGTCAAGACCATCACCGCCCTCCGCCGCCGCCTGATGAACATGCCCCCGCACCAGCAGGTCGAGCAGTTGCTCGCCGCCATGCAGCGCTTCCCGAGCAACTCCGCCCTGGTCGGCTCGCCCGCGTAAAGACGCGACACCGCGCGACCAGGTCGCGTGCTCTACACGCTCCGGGGAGATGCCCCCTGAGGGCCCCCACC
>JAEYVB010000419.1 GCA_023429345.1 Planctomycetota bacterium | reverse complement strand
TAGGGATGCGTCATGCGGAGCGACCTTGTCCGAGCGGGGGGTCCGGGTCCGTATCGTTGGTGCGTGCTGCTGGCCGGAGTTGCCGGTCTGGCGGCCTCCGCCCTTGGGGATGACGACGACCAGAAGCTCAGGGACCTGCGGCCCCCGGTGCTGCGGTCGATCTGGCGCAACCCCGACGCGTGGAAGCTGATGTCGATGTCCCCTCCGGTCGCGGATCCGGGGGATGCGACCTTCCCTTCGAAGAACATCGAACTGATCACCTGGGTGCCGGTGAACAACTTCCCGGGCTATTCCGGTTCGATCAACAACCAGAGCGGGGCGGACTGCTGGGGATATACCTCCTCCAGCGGACGCGAGTACGCGCTGATGTGCGTGGGCTGGGGCACCTCCGTGGTCGAAGTTACGGACCCCGCGAACCCGGTGTTCATCACGACCATCCCGGGGGCCGACAGCCTGTGGCATGACGTCACGGTTGTCGGCGACTATGCCTACGCGGTGAGCGACCAGAGCGGGCCCGGCATCCAGGTCATCGATCTCTCCAACGTCGATGCCGGCCAGGCGACGCTGGTGCGCAACTACAGCCAGGGCGGGCACTCGACGACGCACACGATCGTCTCGAACCCGGACTCCGGCTACCTGTACCTGTGCGGGGGCAACGCCGCCAACGGCGGCATGGTCCCGGCCAGCACGACCGATCCGACGTTCCCGGTGTTCACCGGCGGCGGATGGACGACGCAGTACGTGCACGAGGCGCAGATCGTCTCCTACGACAGCGGGCCCTACGACGGGAAGGAGATCGCGTTCCTCTTCGCGGCCGGGCCGTACTACAACGGGCTGGTCGACGGGCTGGCGATCGCCGATGTCACCGACAAGAACAATGTCCAGACGCTCTCGTTCATCCGATACCCCGGCCTGCGGTTCTGCCACCAGGGGTGGATCACTGACGACCGCAAATATCTGTACATCAACGACGAGCTCGACTCGCCGGGGAGCGGCAATGTCCCGCGGTTCCTGTGCCGTGTCTTTGACATCCAGGACCTCACGAACCCGCGGCTGATCACGACCTTCAACAACGGGCTGCCGGCGATCGACCACAACGAGTACGCGGTGGGCCGCTACCTGTACCAGTCCAACTACACCAGCGGCTTCCGCGTGTGGGACATCTTCGACCCGCTCCGGCCGGTCGAGGTCGCGTACATCGACACGCGGCCGGAGGACGACGGGACGGCCTACAACGGCGCGTGGGGCAACTACCCGTACTTCGCCAGCGGGACGCTGCTGATCAGCGATATCCAGCGGGGCCTCTTCGTGGCCAAGCTCTCGCTGCTCGAGTACACGCCCATCGATCCCCTCCCCACGACGCTCACGCCAGACTCGCCGACGCCGATCAGCATCACGCTGGCCCAGAAGAACGCGACGTTCGTCGGCGCGCAGCTCATGGTGAGCGTCAACGGCGGCGCCTACACGGCGTCGCCCATGACGCTCGACGGAACCACGCTCAGCGGCGTCATCCCGGCGGCCTCCTGCGGGGACCGCGTGCGCTATTACGTGACGTCGACGGACGCGGATTCCGAGAGCTTCACCTGGCCGCTGCGCGGGGAGTCCGATCCCATCGTCGCGGATGTCCAGACCGGCAGCCTCACAGTGTTCGAAGACAACTTCGAATCCGACCAGGGTTGGACGATCCAGAACACGAGTGTTTCCACGGGCGCCTGGGTCCGGGTCACTCCCCTCGACTACGCCGGGCAGGGCGCGGTGATCGGCGACGGCGACGGGTCCGGCAAGTGCTGGGTCACCGGAAGCGCGGTCAACGTGGACCTCGACGGCGGCCCGACGCGGCTGCTCTCCCCGGTGCTCGACCTGAGCGGCGCCCCGGAGGCGCGCGTCAGCTACGACCGCTGGCTGCTGAGCATCACCGGCGATGAGGACAGCCTCGTCACGGAGGTCTCGAACGACAACGGCGCGAACTGGGTCGCGGTGGACACGGTGACGAGGGCGACGGGCGGCTGGCGCACGCACAACTTCCGCGTGGCGGATTATGTCGCGCCCACCAGCGAGGTGCGGGTGCGGTTCTCCGCCCAGGACAGCCCTAACAACTCGACCACCGAGGCGGGAATCGACGGTTTCCGCGTGACCGTGCCCGAGTGCGTCACGATCCAATCCTGCTATGCCAACTGCGACGAGAGCACGACCTCCCCGGTCCTGAACGTAGCCGATTTCACGTGCTTCCTGAACCGCTTCGCGGCCGGGGACAACTACGCGAACTGCGACCAGAGCACGACCGCACCCGTGCTGAACGTCGCCGACTTCACGTGCTTCCTGAACTCGTTCGCCTCCGGTTGCCCGTGAGCGGGGCGTCGATATCCCGGGGCCTGGCCTTCGCAGAGGGTCAGGCCCCGATTTCGTTCCCGGTGAAGTCAAAGAGCATGCAGTACGCCGCCCGCCAGACCGGGAAGGCGGCCTCGCACCGATAGCCGACGAAGTCGCCGGCATCCCACCCGAGCTGGTCATAGACGCCGCCGAGCAGCTCGATGTATCGGGCGTACGAGGCGGCCGCGCGGCTCAGGCCCGAGCCGAGCACCTCCAGGCGCGGGCTACCGGCGAAACGCGTCGTCCAGCCGATCGCCGGCCCGTGCGCATCCGAACGGAAGAGGTGGACCTCCGCCGACGGGATGCAGCGGCGGGCGAT
>JAEYVB010000410.1 GCA_023429345.1 Planctomycetota bacterium | reverse complement strand
CCTTTGAGCCGGGGGCGTACTCCAGCCGCGAGTTCATCGACGCGATGGGCAGGTACCTGGCGGAGCACCACCCGGAGAACGAGTCCTTGGTGAAGACGGCGCACCTGAAGCGGGTGCCGATCTTCGTGCCCGCGTTCAGCGACTGCTCGGCGGGGTTCGGGATCGTGCTGCACCAGGTGGAGCGCCGCGAGCGGGGCGAGCCGACGGTGGCGTTTGATTCCGGCGCGGACTTCCGCGAGCTGACGGATGTGAAGCTGGCGAGCCGGGACACCGGGCTCCTGATGCTCGGGGGCGGCGTGCCGAAGAACTTTGCGCAGGACATCGTCGTGGCAGCGGAGCTGCTGGACGAGCACCGCCTGAAGGGGGGCACGGGGCAGGCGCGGGGCGGCGTGAGCATGCACAAGTACGCCGTGCAGCTCACGGTGGCCGACAGCCGCGACGGGGCGCTCTCGGGGAGCACGCTCCGGGAGGCGTGCTCGTGGGGCAAGGTGGATGTGGTGTTCGAGCAGATGGTCTTCGGGGAGCTGACGGCCCTCCTGCCGCTGCTGGCGAGCGACGCGTACCACCGCGGGCACTGGAAGAACCGCACGGCGAGGAAGTTTGCGGATCTGCTGGCGAATCAGACGCCGGTCAGCGTGAAGTGACCGATGATCGGAACGTGAGTCGTGCGGCCCGCATCCTAATCAGCATTGGCGCCGGCGCAGTGCTCACGGTCGCGCTCGCGTGGTTCGTGGCGCTGCGCCCGACCGGCGGCGCGACCTGGGGCGCCTACACCAAGATCGGAGATAGCTTCTTTGGGCGCGACCTCTACATCATGGAGGAACGCCGGCCGGGGCTGCGCACGTTCCACATCGCTTCGAGCGACCGCGGCTACCGGGATTCCATCGGGCCGGCGTGGGAGTTCCGTCCCGGACCGATCGCGGGGACGCCGGTGTGGGTGCTTCGCCGCGAGTACATGCCCGCGGTGAGGGAGCGCAGCAAAGAGAGCCGGCCGCGGGCCGTGACCTCCGTGCCGCCCCCCGGGAAGCCGGGCTGGCCGTCGTGGCTCCCGCCGATACCGGATGAACCGGCGGGGCTGGTGGGGTACGGCGGCCGTGCCTCGGGCTGGCCCTGGCCGACGATGCGGTGGCTGGTGCGCGTCGATCCCATCGCCCGTGCGCCACGCTGGACGGGGAAGCTGCGGCTCCGCCCCGAGTCCTACTACGACGCCCGGCGGCTGAACCTGCAGGACCCGGAGTCGGGGTGCGTTCCGCTGCTGCCCGTGCCGCTCGGCTTCACGGTTTCGACGCTGATGTGGGGCGCTCCGGTCTTTGGGCTCCTCTCCGCGCCCGGCTTTCTCCGGATGCTATATCGCCGCCGCCGCGGCCTCTGCGCTGGCTGCGGCTATGACCTGCGGGGGGCTGCCGGGGCGGCCTGCCCGGAGTGCGGGGCGGGGCGGGTAGCAACCGGTGCCAAAGGCATTGGGTAGAACGGTCATGCGACACGCGCGCCGCATCGCCGCGGCTCTCGTGCTGGGCGTGGCCAGCTCGGTCGCTGTGGCGTGGCTGATCGCGGGGTTGACGCCGGTGCCCTCGGGGCGGCGGCACACCACGGGCGCGTTTGTGCGATGGGACCGTGCCTGGAACGCGGTCGAGGCGTACCGCTTCGGGCTGGTGCACACCTGGTGGAGCGGCACGCTCAATGTAAACGCCGCGGGGGATGCCGCGGACCTCGTCGGGCAGATGCGGGCGGAGGCGGCGGAGGTTGTGCGGGCGGGTAAGACGGAGTTCCCGCTCACGCTTCGCAACGAGCACCGCCCGTGGGGCACGTTCGCGTCCGAGACGCCGCCGCCCGCGGAGTTCAACATGGGGTCCGACTCCGGCTATGGGTGGCCGCGGCCTTGCCTCTACCACCGCGTGTTCACTGTCTACGACCCGCGGACGGCGTCCACGGTGCGCAATTCCATGGATGGGGGCCTCGTCCTCTTTGGTGCGCCCGCCTCGCGGTGGGACGGGTACCGGGCGTTGCCGCTGCGGCCGATCGGCCGCGGCCTCGCGATCAACTCAATCTTGTACGCCCTGCTGTGGTCGGTCCCGCTGTTCGTGCCGGGGCTGATCCGCTCGCGGCACCGGCACGGGCGGGGGCTTTGCGCGCGCTGCGGGTACGACCTCCGGGGCTCATCCAGCGGCGACTGCCCCGAATGCGGGCCGCGGTCCGGCGCCGGAGCGTCCCGATGAACCGGGTCCGTTCCGAACGCCGGCCTTCCCGCGCACGGCGGCTTGTCCGCAGCGCTGCGATCTTTCTCGCTCTCGGCCTCGCGCTCTCGGCGCTCGTTGCCTGCGTCGGGGCGTACTTCGGCCAGTACCCCGGCGCCCGGGAGCGGCATGGAGAACGGGTGATCGACGCCTCGGGCCGGACGATCCCGCACCCGCCGAGCGGCCGGGCGCCGGAGGGCTCGCGCGTGGTCGAGATCGGGTTGTACGACCTTCCGGCGGTGACCTTCGGGATCTCGTCGGTCGCGCCGTTCCAGAACTACACGCCGTCGGTGCCACCGCCGGTCGAACCGACGCCCGAATCCATCGCCGCGCGCTGGGAGCGGGCCGAGCTCCTCCCCTGGTCCATCGGAAGGAAGCCCTGGCCCGTCGTCCCATCGCGCGAAAGCATCTGGGCCAAGGCCGCGGGGTGGCCTTTCCGCTGCTTCGTGTGCAACACCCGCACGCAGAACGCCCCCGACTTCCGCTCCCACACCTGGTCGGCCCGGGGAGGCATCATTCTCGGGAGCCCCACCCGCCCCGGCTGGGCGGACTGGCCGCCGCAGTTCCCGATCATCATCCCCCTGCGGCCGATGTGGCCCGAGCTGCTGGCGAACACGCTGATGTACGCCGCGGCCTTCGCGCTGGGCGCGATCTCCATACGCACGCTCGCGACTGTCCGTGGGCGGCGGCGGCGGGAGCGCGGCCTCTGCCCGCGCTGCGGGTACGACCTCCGGGGGACTGCCGCCGAGCGCTGCCCCGAGTGCGGCAACTAACTCTCCGATCAACGGAGTACCATGGGACGGATCCGCACGCCGATCCTCGCGCTCGCTCTGGGCATCGTGACCACCGTCGCGGTCTCGTGGTCCATCGCCGCGGCCACGCTGTATGGATCGGGTTCCGTCGTGCGGCACGCGGAGCGGCAGCGGTCTCCGGCGCGCGGGGAGGGGACGGGGGAGATCCTTGTGAACCGGCACGAGGCGGCCGGCATGCTTCTCTTGGAGACTGTCACACGCCCGAACATGGGGATCGTCGCCCACGAGGACCCCGAGTTTGCATCGCTCATGCCGGCCTGGGCGCGATGGAACCTTGTGCCGTGGGGGCGCGGCGTTCCCTGGCCGGAGGAGGAGTGGGACCGCCGGGCTGTCCGCGGCACGGGATGGCCGTTGATAGCGCTGTGGCACGAGTACCGCTGGCTGCCCGATCGGCCTGGCGGTCCGCGGCACGCATATGAGGGCGAGTATCTCACACCCGGCGGGATGCGCATCGAGCCTTCGGACGGCACGCCCGGGGCGTGGAGGGTGAGCTACCCCCGGGC
>JAEYVB010000332.1 GCA_023429345.1 Planctomycetota bacterium | reverse complement strand
CCTCCATCCACCGCGCTGTTTCGACTCTCTGCAAACGGACCGAGCACCCCCACGCCACCAGCACCGTCGCCGCCGCGCCGATCAGGGCGAAGAGGGCGGCGCGGGCCGCGAGGCGGAGGGCCGATCTCCGGCGTCTGTGCTTCACGCCCCGCATGCCGGGCATGGTACCAGACCCTGCAACTCGTATCCGCACGCGATGCACCGCCCCCGCCCCCCCCCCCCCCGCGAGCGGGTCGGCGGAACGATGGGATGACCCCGACCCTTTCAGGGTCGGAGAGGAGGGGGGCGGCGAGTACCGGGGGTGTCGCTCCTCGAAGACTCGTCGCTCAACCCCCGGCTAGTTGCGCGGCAGGCCTTCGGCCTGAGGGGACACGGGCAGGATGCCCGTGCCACGGGGAAAGGCACACGGGCAGGGATGCACGTGTCACGGGGCGTGGGCGGGTCGGTACTATCCCCAACATGATGACCCGCGCGTCTGAACCCGGGGCGGATGCCGGCTCGTCCGATGGGGAGCGGCGCTCGGCGCGGTGGGTTTGGCCCGCGGTGCGGATCGCGGTGGTGGCCGCGGTGGTCGGCGCTGCGGCGTGGTGGATGTTCCTTTCGCCCCGCGCTGTCTCGTCACACACGGTCGGCCGGGGACCTGTCGTGGCGGAGGTGCTGGGCACGGGCACGCTGGAGGCCCGCGTGAGCGCTGTCGTCGGGCCGAAGGTTCCGGGCCTGATTGTCAGGATCGCCGCCGACCAGGGGGACCGGGTGGAGGCGGGGGAAACGCTGATCCTCCTCGAGGACACGGATGTGCGGCAGCAGGTCGCCGCCGCGGAGGCCGATGTCGCGGCGGCGGCCGCGAGCGTGGAGCGGCTCCAGGCCGATGGGCGGCGGGCCGAGGCCGTGCTGGCGCAGGCGCGGCTCGCGCACGAGCGGCAGGCCCAGGCGGCGGCCTCGAACGCCTCTTCGCGGCAGGAGCTCGACCGGGCCGCCGAAGCGCTCGCCGTCGCGGAGGCCGAGCTGGCGCGGTCCGGCGCAGCCACGGTCGAGGGGCAGCGGCGGCTGACGGCCGCGGAGCGGAGCCTGGACTACCAGCGGGCGCGGCTGCTCGACACGGCCATCCGCGCCCCCTTCGACGGCCTGGTCGTGCGGCGCGACCGCGATGCGGGTGATGTCGTGGCGGCGGGTTCGTCGGTGCTGCGGCTGGTCTCGCTGGGGGAGATGTGGGTCTCGGCGTGGGTCGACGAGACGGAGCTGGCGCGGCTGGCCGAGGGGCAGCCAGCGCGGGTGGTGTTCCGGTCGGAGCCGGGCGCGGAGTACGAGGGCGTGGTGGCGCGCATCGGTCGCGAGGCGGACCGCGAGACGCGGGAGATCGTCGTCGATGTGCGCGTGGAGCGGCTGCCCGCGGCCTGGGCGGTGGGGCAGCGCGCCGAGGTCTATATCGGCGTCGATCGCCGCGCGGATGCCATCATCCTTCCGGCATCGCTCCTGCTCGTGCGGGAGGGGAGGACGGGCGTGATGGTGGATGAGGGCGGGGTGGCCCGCTGGCGCGAGGTCGATATCGGCCTGCGCGGGCGGGGCGTGGTCGAGGTGACCGGCGGGCTCACCCCCGGCGAAGCGGTCGTCGGCCCCCTCTCGCCGGCGGCCGCCCCGCTGCGCGAGGGCCGGAGGATCGCCCGGGGGGGGGAATGAACCTCGCCCTCCGGGACATCCGGCACAGCATGGGGCGCTTCATCCTCACGACGGTGGGCGTGGGGATGCTCCTCATGATCGTGATGGGCATGGGGGGCATCTACCGGGGGCTGGTGGACGATGCGCTCGTGGTCACGCGCGGCGTCGGGGCCGACCTCTGGGTGGTCCAGCGCGACACGCGCGGCCCCTTCGCCGAGGTCTCCCGGCTCCCGCGCAGCCTCGTCGACCGCGTCGCGGCCGTGCCGGGCGTCGCGGGGGCGCGCGAGTTCGTCTTCCACACCATCCAGCGCGAGCACCGGGGCGCACCGCTCCGCATGGGCGTCCTGGGCCTGGGCTGGCCCACCGACAAGGGCGCGGGCCTGCCGCTGGTTGCCGGTCGCCCGCTCGCGCAGAACCACTTCGAGATGATCGCCGACGAGTCCCTGGGCCTGGGCCTCGGGGAGCAGATCCGCCTCGGCAAGGACACCTACACGGTCGTCGGCCTGACGCGCTGGCTCGTCACGTCGGGCGGCGACGGGATCGCGTGCTTCACCAGCCGCGATGCGCAGGCCGTGCAGTTCGACGAGCCGGGCGATTCGGTCCGGCTCGAGCGCGAGGCGCGGCGGGCCCGGGCGGGCGGGGTCGACTTCGGCCGCACGCAGCCGGGGGTGCTGGAGCGAGCCGCGGGGCCGGCGCGGGACCTGGCGGCGCTCCCGGGCCCCGCGATCAGCGCTGTGATCGCGCGCCTGGCGCCCGGGGCCGATGCCGCCGGCGTGCAGCGGGCCATGAGCGGCTGGGGCGATGTCACGGTCTACACGGGCCGGCAGCAGGAGGACCTGCTCCTGCGGGGGAGCGTGGACCGCGCCCGCCGCCAGATCCTGCTCTTCCGCGTCCTGCTGACGATCATCTCCGCGGTCATCATGGCGCTCATCATCTACACGCTCACGCTCGACAAGCTCCACCCCATCGCGCTCCTGAAGCTCATCGGCGCGCCCACGCGGGTCATCGTGGGGCTCATCCTGCAGCAGTCGCTGATCATGGGCGCGCTCGCGTACAGCGCCGGGTACCTGATGGGCGCCCGCCTCTTTCCCCTCTTCCCCCGGCGCGTGCTGGTGACCGACGGCGACCTGCTGCGCCTGGCGGGGATCGTGCTCGTGATCTCGGTGCTCGCGAGCCTGCTTGGGATCTGGAGGGCGATGCGCGTCGCCCCGAAC
>JAEYVB010000331.1 GCA_023429345.1 Planctomycetota bacterium | reverse complement strand
GGTGATCATGGGGTGCGTGCTGCAGGCCGGGCTGGGCCAGAACCCCGCCCGCCAGGCGGCCCTGAAGGCCGGCCTCCCCGACACGATCTCGTGCGTGACGGTGAACAAGGTCTGCGGCTCGGGGCTCCAGGCCGTCATGCAGGCCGCCCAGTCGATCAAGGCCGGCGACAACTCCCTGGTCATCGCCGGCGGCTTTGAGAACATGACCGCCGCCCCCCACTTCGCCCGCGTACGCGAAGGCGTCAAGTACGGCCCGACGCAGTTCGAGGACCACATGGCCTACGACGGCCTCCGCTGCGCCTTCGAGGCCTGCGCCATGGGCAACGCCGCCGACCACATCGCCCGCAAGTACGAGATCTCCCGCGCCGAGCAGGACCGCTTCGCCGTGCAGTCCCACCAGCGCGCCGCCGAGGCCACCAAGCAGGGCCACTTCAAGGGCGAGATCGTCGCCCTCACCGGCGAGCAGTGCCTCGACAAGAAGTCCCCGGGCGTCCCCGCCGATGAGGGCATCCGCGCCGATACCAGCCCCGACTCGGTCGCCAAGCTCCGCCCCGCCTTCGATAAGGACGGCACCGTCACCGCCGCCAATGCCAGCCAGATCTCCGACGGCGCCGCGGCCCTCGCCGTCGCCAGCACCACCCGAGCCGAGGAGCTTGGCGCCAAGCCCCTGGCCCGCATCGTCGCCTACCACACCTCCGGCGTCGCCCCCAAGGACATCTTCGCCGCCCCCATCACCGGCATCGAGGGTGTCCTGAAGAAGGCCAATCTCTCCACCAAAGACATCGACCTCTTCGAGATCAACGAGGCCTTTGCCGCGCAGGTGCTGTGCAATATCAAAGCACTCAAGATCGATGAGTCCCGCCTCAACATCTGCGGCGGCGGCGTGGCCCTGGGCCACCCGATCGGCGCCTCCGGCGCTCGCATCCTCGTGACCCTCATCCACCAGCTCCGCCGCACCGGCGGGAAGCGCGGCCTCGCCGCCCTCTGCCTCGGCGGCGGCAACGCCGTGGCCATGATCGTCGAGGTCTGAGTCCGTCGAACCTGAGCCCTTCAGAGCAGCGGCGCAAAGCCGCGCCAGCAGGCGTCGTCCTTGCGCTGCAGGTAAGCATCCGCATCCGTCATCGGGACCGCGGCGACGTCGAAGAGGCCCATGCCCGCCAGGGTCCAGGTGACGGTCTCGTCCTCTTCCTCCAGCAGGAACGGGACCGCCGCCATGGCGATGCCCACGATGCCATCCAGCATCAGGTGGGTCTTGAGCGGGATCCGCTTGACGATCCCGCCCTCGTGATCTGTCATCGCCGTGTACGCGAGCTTGCCGAGGGCCAGGGCCGTGACGGCGTTCGCCACCGCCGGCTTGGCGCCCAGCAGACGCGGGAGGAGGAGAAAGCCCCCGACCGTCAGGTAGTCCAGGACGGAGTGCATCCGCGAGGAGATGGGCTTGGGCGCCTGGTCCATCGGCTCGGGGATGCGGCGGCCGGCGTTGGTGACGGCGGGGACGGCGTGTTCCATTATCGCGATCATGGCGGGCGGCTCCTGTGTGCTCCCCCATTGCACGCTCGAGGGATGAACCTCGGGTGAAACCGCCATGGAGATCGGCTTTGGAACCCCGGGAGAGGGAACCGGACCGGGTGGACAGCCGTCCTACCGGCACGAGGGATTTCCAGGAGTCGCCGATGTCCTCGATGCATGCCGCGTTTCTGTCGCTCGGTCTTTTCGCCGCGGCCGTCCCGCTCGCGGGCACGGGCCACCAACCGGGGTCGAGCCCGGGCCGGATCACCACGGTCCTGCAGCCTCGGCCGACGCCGCACCGGCAGTACGCCGCGTGGCTGCCGCCGGGGAAGTACACCGCGATCGTGCTCAACTCGTCCGGGGACGAGCGGCGGTGGGCGGTTTCGCTGATGAGCACGACCACCAATGTGCCGATCGTGGTGCCGCCCCGGGACAACATCGTCATCGAGTTCAGGGACGGCTGGACGGTGAAGGCCGAGGATGAGGCCCGGATCGTCTCGACGCTCGTCCCGTTCGACGATTCGGCGCTGTACAACAAGTACGGGGAAGAGCCGAAGTTCGTGCTGAGCGCCTGGGGAATCACGAGCGCGGGGCCGGTGGCGTTCGTGTACCGCGAGGTCAAGCCTACCCCCCCCTGAAACCCATCACTCCTCGCGCACGAGCTTCACGATCTTGTCGGGGCCGTTGAGGGCGATGTAGACGGCGCCGTCGGGGCCGACCTGGACGTCGCGGACGCGGCCCATGCGCCAGACGATCCGCTCGCGCTCGGTGACCGTGCCGTCCTTGATCCGGATGCGGTCGAGGTTGGCGCCGGAGAGGCCGCCGGCGAGGAGGTCGCCCTTCCACTGCGGGAACATGTCGCCATCGACGACGGCCAGACCGCTGGCGCCGATCGAGGGGAGCCAGATGTCGGTGGGCATGGCGATCTCCTGATCGATGCCCTGGACGTCGGGCCAGGGGGTGACCAGGGGCTGGCCGCTGTAGTTCATGCCGAAGGAGACCAGGGGCCAGCCGTAGTTGGCGCCCTTCCTGATCAGGTTGATCTCATCGCCACCGCGGGGGCCGTGCTCGGTGTCCCAGAGGTTCTTCTCGAGGTCGAACGCCAGGCCCTGCGGGTTGCGGTGGCCGTAGGACCAGATGGTCCGCATCGTCCGTTCGTTCTGCGCTGCGAAGGGGTTGTCGCTGGGGATCGACCCGTCGTCCTTGATGCGGTGGATCTTGCCGTTGGCGCGGGTGAGGTCCTGGGCGAGATCGCCCGAGCCGCGCTCGCCGTGGGAGAAGAAGAGGATGGAGGGGTCGCTCGGGTCGAAGGCGAGCTTGCACCCGAAGTGGATGGCGGTGGGCGAATAGTGGTCCTGGGGTGATTCGAAAAGGGTCTCCTGATCGGTCCAGGCGCCGTCCTTGATGCGGCCGCGCACGAGCTTGGTCATGCCGAGGGAGCGGCGTCCCTCGCCGATGGGGTCGGAGAAGGCGAGGTAGACCCAGCCGTTGTCGGCAAACTGCGGGTGGAGTTTGACCTCCATGAGGCCGCCCTGCCCGACCGCGCGGACGGCGGGGGTGCCGGTGATGGGGGCCGAGAGCGTGCCATCCTTGAAGGTGACGAGTTCGCCCGTGCGGTTGGTGATGAGGAGGCCGCCGTCCGGGAGGAAATCGAGCGACCAGGGGACGCTGAGTCCATCGGCAACAACATCCTCAATGCGGAAGGTGTGGTGCTGCGACTGGTTGACGCCGGGGCGGGTGGGCTTGGCGTCCCTGGCCTTCTCGCGGGCCTGCTGCTCGCGGATCCAGACGACCAGCGACCAGATGGCGGGGTCGCGGAGGCTCTGGCCGAAGGCCTCCATGCCCAGTTCGGGGTGCCCCTTCTTGATGCTGTCGAAGAGGTCGCGGTTGGTGCCGGCGGTGAGGTACTGATCGTCGAGAAGAGTACTCGTGCCCGCGCCGCCGCCCTCGCCGCGCTCGCCGTGGCAGCGGAGGCAGTTGTTCAGCCAGAGTTCGTCGGCGCTGCCGCGCTGTGCGAGGGCGGGAGTGGCGAGGAGGAGGATGATGAGGAGGGTGCGCATGGCGGGAGTGTATAACGGGATGAATCGCGGGGGAGCGCCTCGCCCCCGGGCGGGGGCGGAGGAGTCGCTGCAGCGCCCTGGAATCTTCTGCGGCCGGGTCCCTAGCCGTCGCCGGACTCCTCCCCGGTGCGGCCCTCTACTTTGCCTTCCTTGTTCACGGTACGGGCGGCGATCTCCTGTGCGGTGTCTTCATCCTTCCCGCGGGCCTTGTAACTCTGCTTGATGTGGTCGTACTGGCGTTCGTCCTTGTCGCTCCAGGCGTCGGGCTTGGGCATGGCGTTGCTCCTCGTGCTGCGGCCACGCAATTGGGGGGAGGCCCCGGCGCGTGAAGCAAGGCGGGCAGCGCAGGGTTCACCGGGTGGGAACAGGCGGTCGAGGCGGGAGGGGTGGGTCTTCTCGGCGG
>JAEYVB010000318.1 GCA_023429345.1 Planctomycetota bacterium | reverse complement strand
GCTCGCCGGACGGCTCGAGGACCTCCGCATCCCCGACTCGGTGATGATCGAGGAGAGCTCGCGCGAAAAGCTGGGCTGGCCCGGGATCGGCGATGTCCTCAAGCTCAACGACCGCCGGGCGGTGGTGGTTGGCTTCGTGCGCGCCAAGCCGGGGTTCGACTCCCCCGCGGTGATGTACACCACCTACGAGAACGCCACGACCTACGTGCCCCTCGGGCGCAACCGCATGAGCTACGTGCTGGTGGGGGTGAAGGACGACGCCGACACCGCGGCGGTGCAGGCGCGGATCTCGACGCTCCCCGACCTGGCCGCCTTCACCCCCGACGAGATGCGCTGGAAGACCGTGCGCTTCATCATGAGCGAGACGGGGATCGGCATCAACTTCGGCATCACCGTCCTCCTGGGCTTCATCGTCGGGCTGGTGGTCTCGGCCTCGATCTTCTACCAGTTCACGCTCGACAACCTGCGGAACTTCGCGGTCCTCAAGGCCATGGGGGCGCGGCGGCGGACGCTGGTGGGCATGATCCTGCTCCAGGCCCTCGTCGTCGGCGCCATCGGCTTCGGGATCGGCGTCGGCGGCGCGGGGGCGTTCTCCCTCGCCGGGCGCAAGCCGGGGGCGGAGCTGGCCGTCTACTTCCCCTGGCCGCTGATGGTCGGGGCCTTCCTGGCCATGCTCCTGTGCGTCAGCATCGGCAGCCTGCTGAGCCTGCAACGGGTCCTCCGCCTGGAGCCGGCGATGGTCTTCAAGTGAGCCGGTCTACCCTTCGCCGGAGCCGGATGCCACCAGCCAGCGACGAACCGGGGACCGACGGCGGGGCGGATCTCGCCGTGCGCGTGCGGGGCGTGAGCAAGACCTTCGGCAAGGGCGCTGCCGCGGTGCGGGCCCTCCGCGGCGTCGACATGGATATCGCCGCCGGGAAGCTCGTCATGCTGGTCGGCCCCAGCGGGTGCGGCAAGACCACGCTGGTCTCGATCATCTCGGGCGTCCTGGACGCCGACGAGGGCGAGGCCGCCGTCTACGGCGTGCGCTGGAAGGACCTGGGCAGCGAGGCGCGGTCCGTCCGCCGCGGCGAGCTGGTGGGCTTTGTCTTCCAGCAGTTAAACCTGATCCCGACGCTGACCGCGCAGGAGAACGTCTCGGTGCCCCTGCTCATCAAGGGCATCGGCCGCGAGGAGGCGATGGAACGCTCCGCGCGGGCGCTGGCCTCGGTGGGGCTGGAGGGCCGCGGCGGGGACAAGCCCTCGAAGCTCTCGGGCGGGATGCAGCAGCGGGTGGCGATCGCGCGGGCGCTGGTGGGCGAGCCCTCGCTCCTGGTCTGCGACGAGCCGACGGCCAACCTCGACGCCCGGACAGGCCAGGGCGTCATGGACCTCGTGAAGACAGCCAGCCAGACGCGGGACAGCAAGGGCCGGGCCCGGACGGTGCTGGTGGTGACGCACGATGCCCGCATCTTCCACTACGCCGACGAGGTCAAGGAGATGGAGGATGGAGAGGTGAAGCGCGAAGTCTCCGACATCGTCGCGCAGGAGGCGCGGTGGGTGCCCAGCTACGGGCCGCAGCCCGGTGCGAAATAGCATCCCGGGAGGACAAGGGGGGGTCAAGGCGTACACCATGGTCAAGTGGATCACTATCTCGGTCGCGCTCCTGGGGCTGGCGCTCGGCGTGTACACCGTGGCCACCGCACGGCACGACCCGCCGAAGGCCCCGCTGGCCGCGCCCCCGTCGGTAAACCCCTACCCGCACGGGATCGCCGCGACCGGCGTCGTCGAGGCGGCCAGCCGCAACGTGCAGATCGCCGCCCCTGAGGGCGGCCTGGTGGTGCAGGTCTCGGCCGAGGTCGGAGACCGCGTCGCCGTCGGGGAACCGCTCTTCGAGCTCGACGCCCGCCCGCTCCGGGCCGACCTGGTGCGCAGCCGCGCCGCCGTGCTGGCGGCCCAGGCGGAGCTCAAGCGTCTGGAGGCCTCGCCGCGGCCGGAGGAAATCCCGCCCCTGGAGGCCGCGGTGCAGGCCGCCGAGGTCGAGCTGGCGGATTGGACGGACCAGTACGAGCGCTACCGGCAGGCCGCCCAGGCCGTGGCGGGCTCGGATGTGGAGATGCGGCGGCGGTGGTTCGCGATGGAACAGGCGCGGGCGCGGCTCGAGCAGGCCCGCACGGAGCTGGCCCTGGCCCGCGCTGGGGCGTGGGAGCCGGTACTAGAGATCGCCCGGGCGAACGTGGCCGCCGCGGAGGCGGAGATCGAGGCCACGGAGCTCCTCATCGAGCGGCGCACGGTGCGCTCGCCGATCGAGGGCACGGTGCTGCGGCGGAACATCGAGCCGGGGCAGTTTGCGCCGGCGGAGCCCAGGGCGGCGGCGATGCTGGTCGGGGATCTCACCTCGCTCTTGGTCCGGGCCCAGGTCGATGAGGAGGATGTGCCGGGGCTGCGGGACGGCGCGGCGGGGGTGGCCCGGGTCCGCGGCCCGGCCGCGGCGTCGGTCGACCTCGAGATGGTGCGGATCGAGCCCTTCGCATCGCCGAAGACGGAACTGACGGGGGCGACCATCGAGAGGGTGGATACCCGGGTGGTGGAGGCGGTATTCCGGGTGAAAGGGGCGACGGGGGTCACGCTGTACCCCGGCCAGCGGGTCGACGTTTTCATCGAGGGGACGGCGCCGCCCGGGCCCAGCACGCCTTGACCAAAGATTTTCTGCCCGGGATCCGGCGGGCGTTTGACAGGGGCGGTGAAAGCCTTATCCTTCACCCCAATCCTCCCGGGCGCCGAGGCCCTGGCGTGCGGTGTCGTCATCACCGCAGGCGGTCCCCCCAAGCCGCACGAAGAGCCGGAGCGCGAGAGGCAGCAGGAGCTTGATAAGTCCGGTCTGGTCGGCCACTAGCTGTGAGTTTCCCGGCGCAGGGCTTTATGTAGGGCTCGCGCCGCGCTTCGAGCACGTCGTGGTCGCGCGGCTGCACGCGCCCAAGCGGATGCGGACCCTGACGGGCGCATCGGCGCGCATCGGGGAATCGGGGGCCGTCTGCCCGCTGGTGTACTACGCCGTGCGCGACCCCTCGCTGGTGCGGGTCATCCCCGTCAAGCACCCGCCGCTCCCCAACGGCTCGCGCCACGTGAAGCTGGCCTTCCAGGTCGGCATGCTGCCCGGCCTGCCGGTGCTCGTCGAGTCGATCCGCCGCACCGAGGACCCCGCGACGCTGGAATCAACCAACGCCTTCGTGATGACCATCGGCCTGCCGGTCAACGACGAGGACGCCTTCTACCAGCGGGGGGTGGCCGCCGATCCTCAGCAGGACTTCACCGACCTCTACACGCGATTCCGCGAGCTCGGGCGGCGGGACACGTGAGGGCCGCGGCGGAAGTGGGCGGGGCAGGGGAGGGCGGGGGCCGGGGCGGCGCGTTTCCTAGACTTGGCTCCTATGGCCGACCAACCGTCCGGGACCGCGGGGCCGAGCGCCGCCCCTCCGAGCGCGGGGGACACCCCCCCGTTCCGTTACACCGCCGAGCTGGCGGGCTCCATCGAGCTCCGGTGGCAGGAGGCGTGGGACCGGCTCGGCGCCTTCAAGGCCCCCAACCCCGGCGACCGTGACTTCGACGGATCGCGCCCGAAGTTCTACTGCCTCGACATGTTCCCCTACCCCTCCGGCGATGGCCTGCACGTGGGGCACGCCGAGGGGTACACCGCCACCGACATCCTGAGCCGCTACATGCGGATGAAGGGGCGCAACGTCCTGCACCCCATGGGGTGGGACGCCTTCGGCCTCCCCGCGGAGCAGTACGCGGTCCGCACGGGCGTGCACCCGGCCATCACCACCCGCAAGGCGATCGACACCTTCCGGCGGCAGCTCAAGCGCTTCGGGTTCAGCTACGACTGGTCGCGCGAGATCGCGACCATGGACCCCGAGTACTACCGCTGGACCCAGTGGATCTTCCTCCGCCTGTACGACGCCTGGTACGACCGGGAGCTGGACCGGGCGCGGCCGATCGCGGACCTGCTCGCCGGGCTCCAGTCGGGCCTCTACGCCATCACGCCCGAGGGCGAGCTGGAGCCGATGGCCGGGCGCGAGGGGGCCAACATCCCCGGGATCACCGGCGAGCCCGTCGGCGTGCGCATGTGGCACGAGCTGACGCAGGAGGAGCGGCGCACCTTCCTCGACGGCCAGCGCCTGGCCTACCTGGACGAGCAGACCGTCAACTGGTGCCCCGCGCTCGGGACCGTCCTGGCCAACGAGGAGGTCAAGGCCGACGGCCGCAGCGAACGCGGCGACCACCCCGTGCACCGCACATCGCTCCGGCAGTGGATGTTCCGCATCACCGCCTTCGCCGGGCGGCTGGTCCAGGACCTCGCCGGCCTGGACTGGCCCGAGTCCACGCGCACCATGCAGACCGAGTGGATCGGCCGCAGCGAGGGCGCGGAGATCGACTTCCCCCTGGCCGATTCCGACATGCTCGAGGGCTCGATCCGCGTCTACACCACCCGCCCCGACACCATCTTCGGCGCGACCTACATGGTCCTCGCGCCCGAGCACCCCATGGTCGATGCGCTCCTGGACGCCCCCCCGCCCGGGGCGGATATCGCCGCCATCCGCGCCTACATCGCCGCGGCCAGGAACAAGAGCGACATCGAGCGCCAGGCGGAGGGCAAGGGCAAGTCCGGCGTCTTCAGCGGGCTGTACGCGGTGAACCCCGCCAGCGGCGCGCAGGTGCCGGTCTGGATCGCCGACTACGTGCTGATGGGGTACGGCCACGGGGCGATCATGGCGGTGCCGGCGCACGACGAGCGCGACTACGAGTTCGCCGTGAGGTTCGGCCTCCCGGTCGTCGAGGTGGTCCAGAGCCTCGAGGAGGAGTTTTCCGAGGGTTTCCGCCGCTTTGTCTCCCGCCACCGCTTCCACCCGCAGTTCGACCTCGCCGTCTGGATCACCCCCGAGCAGATGCGGGAGGATGCCCGCTTCATCGACGAGATGCGCGGCCACGGGCCGCAGCGCCCCGAGGGCAACGCCATCGCCATCGTCGAGGATGGCGGCCAAGACGGCGTCTACATCGCCACGCGGCACGAGACCGCCCTGAACAACCCCGCGCTCCGGAACGCCCAGGCCTTCAAGCTCAACGCCTGCAACGCGATGCCGGGCGTGGCGGTGAACTCGACCGGCGAGGAGTTCTCGATCGACGGGCTCGCGACCGCCGAGGCCCGGGCGGCGGTGATCACCTGGCTGGAGCAGTCCGGCGTGGGCCGCCGCAAGGTCAACTTCAAGCTGCGCGACTGGCTCTTCAGCCGCCAGCGCTACTGGGGCGAGCCCTTCCCCATCGTCTACGACGGGGCCGGCAACCACTACCCCGTCTCCGAAGCGGCCCTCCCCGTCCGGCTCCCGGAGATGGAGCAGTACAAGCCGGCGCAGAGCGATGAGCCCGCGCCCATGCTCGCCGGCGCCCCGCGGGAGTGGATCGAGACAACCGCCGCGGCCGCGGGCGTCGACCCCGCCATCCTCCCGCCCGACACCCCGGTGCGGCGCGAGCTGAACACCATGCCCAACTGGGCGGGGAGCTGCTGGTACTACCTGCGCTACACCGACCCCTGGAACCGCGAACGCTTCGTGGGGAAGGAGGCCGAGGCTTACTGGATGGGCGGGGGCGGGGGCCCAGGGGGGGCGGGTGGCAACGGCGTCGACCTCTACGTCGGCGGCGCTGAGCACGCGGTGCTGCACCTCTTGTACGCGCGCTTCTGGCACAAGGCGCTCTACGACCTGGGCCATGTCTCCACGCCCGAGCCGGCCGGCCGGCTCTTCCACCAGGGCATGATCACCAGCTTCGCCTACGAGCGCCCGGACAGGAGCCTCGTCGCCGCCGACCAGGCCGAGGAGAGGGACGGCGGCTTTGTCGAGCGGGGCACGGGCATCCCGCTGCGGCAGGTCACCGCGAAGATGAGCAAGAGCCTCAAGAACGTCGTCAACCCCGACGATGTCATCGCCGAGTTCGGCGCCGACACCATGCGTCTCTACGAGATGTACATGGGCCCGCTGGATGCCGGCAAGCCCTGGAACCCGCGCGACATCACCGGCCTCTTCCGCTTCCTCCAGCGGGCGTGGCGGGTCGCCATCGACGAGCACACGGGCGCTGTC
>JAEYVB010000294.1 GCA_023429345.1 Planctomycetota bacterium | reverse complement strand
GGCTGGGCGTCGGCCTGGGCGGGCGACTGCTCCGGCGCGGGCGCGGCCGGGCCGGGGGCGGGGTTGGAGGGGGCGGGGCTGGCGGCTTCCTGCGCCAGGGCCGAGATCGGTAGTCCGGCGGCGGCCGCGATCGATGCTGCCACCAGGAGCCGGGTCGTCCGGTTCTGCTTCATCTATCTACTCCCTTTCCGGACCGGTACCCAGCCCCGGCCCGTCCGTGCGCCCTCGGGGCGGGCGCTGCGAAACAGTCTAACGGGTCAGCGGGCGTCGGTGCTCCAGCGTCTGACCGTTGGTGATCTCGAACCGCTCGCCCGCAATCTCGAAGACGGCCCGCTCTCCCGAGCCGCTGACGAACTTGGCGTCGGCGATGGCGGCGCCGGTGGGGAGCGAGAGCCGCTCTCCGTTCTTCACGTTGACAAGAAAGGCCTCGATGCCGAGCCTGCTCTGGACGACACCGGTGAGCTTCCACTCTTCAAAGGATGGCCGCTGCGGCACTTGCGGCGCGTTGGCGGGCGGAGGCTGCGCCGGTGGGGTGGCGGCCACTGCGGGCGGCTTCGGAGCGGGCGGCTCGCGGAAGACGTTCTTGCGGAGCACCTGCCGCCAGGCCGAATCGGCCCCTTCGGACAGCGCCAGGACCACCGGCTCCCCCCGATCCTTGGGGGCGAGATCCCCGGGGAAGAGGATCGTCGAAACCCCGAGCTTGAGCGTGAAGCGGGTCTTTTCCTTGTTCTCCGGCCGGATGGAGAAGCTCTGGATCCGGTGCACCCAGGGCTGCTGGCGGACCATGGCCGTGGTCTTCAGAACCTGCTCGAGTGTGCCGGTCCCAGAGAGATCGCCGGGGATCGAATAGAAATCGATGCGGCTCTTCAGTTCCCGTTTCAGGGCCGCATAGGCCGGGGAGAGCTTGGCCTTGCCGATCGGGCTGACTTCCTTGGTCGGTTCCTGGGTGTTGACAGTGATGCCCGTGAGGCCGCAGGAGGTCGCGACCGAATACAAGCCGGTGCGGAATCGCGACTCAACCTCGTCCTTGCCCGCGCCGAGGGTGGAATCCGCAAAGGCGCGCAGTCCGCTGCCGATCTCGATCCGCCGCTTGAGAGCGGCCTCGTAGAGCTCGACCGCTTTCTGTTGGGAGGCGAGGTCCTTCAGCAGCCGCTGCTTGGGAATGGCGTACACCGTGGCATAGCCGCCGTACAGGAGGCCGGCGGCGACCAGCGCCGCAAGGATCGGCTTGAGCTTCAGTCCGGTGCTCATTCCCCGCCCTCCTTCGGCTCGGCGGACACTGCGGGTTTGCCGTCGCCCCGGGTGCGCGGCGCGTCAACCTCGGGAACCGGCTTGGTCGTCGCCAGGTTCAGGCGGAACTGGTCCTGCACATCCGCGCCCTGGGTCTCGACCTGATAGACCGTCGACCCCACCAGGCGCTCCCGGAGCTCGTTGGCGGTTTCCCGGCGTTTCGTCCGGCCCTCGAGCGTGAACTTCGCCACCTGTCGCAGCCCCCAGCCCC
Organism: Planctomycetota bacterium; assembly: GCA_023429345.1. Lineage (GTDB taxonomy): Bacteria > Planctomycetota > Phycisphaerae > Phycisphaerales > UBA1924 > JAEYVB01. The sequence continues at coordinate 4,066 of JAEYVB010000294.1, read as the reverse complement.
CCGGCGTGTACGCCCCGTCCTTGGGGACAAACTCAACCTCGGCCGCCAGCCCGGCGCTGAGCTGCTGGAGCTGCGCTTCCCTGGTTTCCGGCATCGTTTCGCTGATCCAGCGAGTATGGGCGAGCCAGTCGAAATCCGCCTTTGTCCACTGCTGCAGGTGGCCCAGGCGGGCATCGTCCTTGAGCATCGCCGCGTACTGCGTGCGAAGCCGGCCCGCGGCGTCTGTCTCCGCGGCCACCTTCGCCCGCAGCTTGGAGAGCTCGCCGGAGGCAAGTACATACCCGAGCCCGCCGACGACGATCACGCCGAACACGGCGGCGAGTACGCGCTGGCGCCGGATCGCGCTGTAGTCCGGGGTCTTCCGTGGGTGCGCAAAGTCCAGCGTGGGCCGCCTGGACGCCTCCTCCGAGATCAGCCCGATCAGCGGACCGGCGACGAGCTTGTCAGCCTCGCTGATTCGCCCCTTGGTCTCGAACGTGCCCGGGAGGGGGGCCAGCTTCCAGGCCATCTCCAGTGCCTCACCGCAGTGCCGGGCGAGCTCCGTTGCGAGGTCCCCCTCTCCCGCGACCATGACGGCATCGACCTCGCCGGTGTTCTCGCCGACGCGGTAGCTCATCCAGGTTCGTTTGACCTCGACGCCGACCCTCTGCACAAAGGCCTGCTCCGTCTCCCCGGCGTTCGCGATACCGAAGTCCGCGGCCCGGACGAAGACGAGCTCTCCGTGCTCGACCACGGCAAACTCGACCGAACCCCATCCGGCGGCGATGCCGAGGACAGGCCCGGTGTATCGCTCGGACTCCTGGGCCAGAACGGACGCGAGCCCCGACGACCGCAGCCCAAGCCGGTCGATCTTGCAGCCCGCGGCCTTGATCATCGCCCGGTACCAGGCGATCCGATCACCGGGGAGCGCGGCCGCGAGGACAGAAACTGATTCGCTCTCGGCGGCCCCCTCGCGCGGGGACAGCGGCACGAAATCAACGGCGGTGCCCTCGGCGGCCATAGTCATCTGCTTGGCCATCTGGAGTTGCACCATTCCGGCGAGTTCCCCCTCGTCGGCCTTGGGCAGGCGGAGCCGCTTGAGAATGACCTCGCCGCGGGGAACGGAGATGAGGACCTTGCCCCGAGGTATGCCGGCCTGCTCCAGTTCTGTCCCGATCCACCGCCCCACCGCGGTCGCATCCTTCAGATTCAGCTCGGGGGGGAACATGGCCGTGTGCAGGGTCTTGACCCTGATCGGCGATCCACCGCTGGCAGTCAGGGCCACCAGGCGGTCATGATCGATGCTGATGGCGACCACGTTCCGGGGCACGTTCATCGGCCAACTCCTTTGCCGGTGGTCCAACGACCCAGCCGGCGATCGATTCCAGCGGGCGGCGGAGTGTCGGGCGGGTCGGCCTTGAGGCGGTCAAGGTCCGAGGGCCCCATTCGGGGAAACTCCGCCGTCATGGGGTCTAGATCGCCCGAATCCGGTGTATCCGGCGAAAACTCGGCCGCGGGCGCCTCCCACGCGGCCGCTGCGCGGGGACCGCCGGGCTCGGCCGATCCGGCCGCGGCGGGCCTCCGGGCCACCGACGGTCTCGCGGGGTCCGGAACAGGAGCTTCGTCACCGGGCTCCTCCAAGGGCTCGTCCTCCCCCCCGGCGAGTAGAGATTCGTATAGCGATGTCGCGGCCTCCAGCATCGTGATGTCCCGGAGGTAGGCCACGCGCGGGCGTTCGGACGCGACATCGATAACCGCCTCGACCACGATTCGGTCTCGCAGCTCGGCGGTTGCCGCGGATTCGCCGCGCTCGTCGGCCGCGGCGACGCCGGCCTCGATCCGGACCCGCCACTGCAACGAGCGGCTGGTAACGTGGTCCACCGCCTCGCGGAACTGCTCGGCCGTCAGGATGCCCTCCGTCACCGGCCACGCGTGGGAACGGAGGGTGGCGGCGTCAAGGCCCGCCCGCTTCTCCACGATCGTTCGGGCGGCCTCGCGATCGATCCCGGGGATGCATGCGATGACATCCTCCGGCGCCCGGTTGATGTCGATACGCCCGGGGATGTAGGGGTCGGGGCTGGTCGTCAAGGCATCGAGCAGTTCGGGCCACATCCCTTTGTCCACGTTGAGCCGCTGAATCGCGGCCACAACGTCGGCCATGCTCTTGAACGTGGCACCACCGTCGAGGAGGGTCTTGAGCGCAGCGCTCGACCCCTCGCCGAAGCGATCCTCGACAGCTGACTTGAGGCTATCCGACCACTCCAGATCGAGGTTCACACGGAGGTTTCCGCGGTGGTCGCTCGCGCCCGGGCCGAAGCCGCTCTGGATGTTTGGATCGAAGCTCCAGACCGAAAGCAGGGAGCCGATCTCACGGGGATGTTCCGCACCGGATGCCCCTTCGGCTGGTCCGGCGGGTGAACGGAGGTCAGAGGCGGTGACACCGCGACCCTCGAGCAGGGCCTCGACGCTCTCGAAGCGGGACTTGGCGCGCGCCGCGACCATCGCGTTTGCCGTTTCTTCCTCAAGGCCGAGCGCGATCAACATCGATGCGGTCGCCGTGTTCAGATTGAGCCGTGCCGCCTCGCTCTGGCATAGCGTGCCGCCCTCGAAGACAGACAGCCGCACGATGCCACGGGCGGCCCCGTCCTGAAAGAGGTCCCACTCTTCTGTCAGGACCGGTTCCCCGCCGTCGAGGAGCGCTTCACGCTGCTCGGCCATTTCGGCCATTGCGGCCTGCACACCCGACCACGCGAGGGCGCGGGCCTGCGTTCGCCGCAGGGTCAGCGAAGCCGTGGAGGCCTGCGCCTGGGCCACGTACATGGCCGTCGCGCCGGTAAGCGCCGCGATAACGACGACGATCAGCACGCTGAGAAGAACGCTCCCGCGGCGCATCAGCGGGGCTCCTTCCAGGAATCGACCGGACCGTCGGGAACGATGACGAGACGAACGCGGTCGGGGTCCCGCTCGGGGAGCTCGGCCGCATCGGACTCTTCCGGATCCCAGGTCATCGGATCTTGGGCGCCCCGGTCCGCGGGCCGACCGAACCAGACGGCAACCTCGATTGCGACCGGCAGCCCGCCGCGGCCCGAAGAGTCAAAACTCTCCGACCATTCCTTGCCGTCGAAGTATCGGAACCGCAGGAGCTCCACATTCTCGCAGACGGTCTCCGCATCGCCCGTCGGTTGCGCGCCGCTCCAGCGGCGGGCCCGCAACACGCCGGAGCCGCTCTCGTACCGAAACTCGCAGCCCTGCAGGTCGCCGGAGATCCCCCCGGCGACCGATCGTTCGGGCATCCAGACGCCACGGGTGAGCAGCGTGAGCGCCTCGGCATCGCCCTTGATACCCGCGGCCGCGCCGCTGGCCGCGAGCCCGCAGAGTAGATCGGACTCCAGCCGTTCGATGAGTGCCGCCGCACCCTGCTGCCGCTCGGCAATGCCGGCGATGCGGGAACTGCGGTCGAGAAGGTTCCAGAAAAACCCCATGAGCGATCCGGCTAGCACGGTCAGAACCGCCAGCGACAGGAGCACCTCGAACAGGGTGAAGGCGTTCCTCTTCATGGGCCGCCCCCGCGCGTTGCGGCACGCGCCGCCTCCTCCGCGAGCGCATCGAGGTCGCCGGCCTTGTCCTCGGCCCTGGCGGACAGCCGGACAAGCTGCCGGAGCGTGTAACTCGCCACGATCTGATCACCGCCGCCGCGACGGAGCGCCGTGACGGACACACGGGTCAGCCCCGGGAACTCCGAGGGCTCGGTATCGATCTCGAGTTCCCAGGCCGTGGGCCTCGCGTCCTCGTCGAAGGCGGCGGGACCGAGATCGCCCCGTTCGACGGCCTCGTCGCGCCAGCCGCGCATCGGCCCGTTCAGCGTCTGCGGCGTGGCGATACCGGCCTCGATCTTCGCCATGGCGGATCGGGCGTGGTCCGCGGCGAGTTCTGCCAGCCTTGTACGCTCGAGCGAAGTGAGCGAGCCTTCCACCAGGGTGAATATGGAAGCGCCTGCGGCCACGAAAACGGAGAGCGCCAGCATGGTCTCCATGAGGATGGCGCCGCGCCGGATCATCGCGAATCCTCCGGGAGTTCGTCCTGCGGG
>JAEYVB010000138.1 GCA_023429345.1 Planctomycetota bacterium | reverse complement strand
CTCCCCTTCCGCGATGTGTTCATCCACGCGATGATCATGGACGGCGAGGGGCGGAAGATGAGCAAATCCCTCGGCAACGGCGTGGACCCGCTCGACATCATTGACTCCCACGGCTCGGACGCCATGCGCTTCGTTCTGTGTCAGATGACCACGCAGACGCAGGATGTGCGCATGCCGGTCGAGAAGGACCCCACCACCGGCAAGAACACCAGCCCCAAGTTCGACCTCGGCCGCAACTTCGCCAACAAGCTCTGGAACGCATCGCGCTTCGCTATCACAATCCTCGAGAACCCCGCAAACTCGGAACGCGCAAGCCGGAACCCGGGATTCTCCCTCCCCGACCGCTGGATGCTCAGCCGCCTCCTCGCGGCCGCCAAGCAGATCAACGCCGCCCTCGAGTCCTACCAGTTCTCCGACTACGCGACCGCCCTCTACGATCTCCTCTGGCGCGACTTCTGCGACTGGTATCTCGAAGCGATCAAGCCCACCGTCGGCTCCGACCCCCGCCAGCGTGCGGTCCTGGCCCACACACTCGAGACCATCATCCGCCTTCTCCACCCCATCGCGCCCTTTATCACCGAGGCCATCTCCGAGCGCCTCCTCGAGATCGAGACCGCCGCAATCGACGGCCTCACCCTGGGCCCCGCCCGCACGGGCGGCCTGCTCGCCACCGCCGCGTGGCCCATCCTCGAATCGCACCTCGAGGACCGCGCCGCCGAGGCCGACTTCGAGCGCATCCGCTCCCTCGTCACCGCCGTCCGCGAGGTCCGCGCCCAGCACAACATCCCGCCGAAGCGTCGCATCACGCTCCACGTTCCAGAACCCCTCCTCCGGCAGCTCGGTGAGGGCGGCGACCTGGTCCGCACGCTCGCCGGCCTCGAAACGATCACCGCCGACGAGCCCTCGGGCGGATCGGTCGCTTTCACCGCGGGCAGCGCCACGTGCCGCCTCTCCAACCTCGCCGACGCCGTCGATGCCGGCGCCGAGCGGGCGCGGCTGGAAAAGCTCATCGCAGAACGCGAGAAGACCATCGCCACCTTCCGGGCCCGCCTCGCCAACCCCGGCTACGCCGACAAGGCCCCGCCGCACATGGTCCAGCAGACCCGCGACCAGCTCGCCAAGGCCGAGCAGGAGCGCGACGCCGCCGCCGCCCAGCTCCGGGAGTTTGGGGCTTGAACCGCCCGCTGGCCGCGGCCGCCGCTTTCGCGCTGCTCCTGGCCGGCTGCGCGGGGCCCGCCCCGCGGACCTCCCCCTCGGTGCTGCGCCCGACGGTGCTTTCGACCGAAGCGTGGTCCTTCGGCGACGCCGATGGAACCCTGACCCGCACCGCCAACTACCGCCTCTTCAGCACCGACAAGGACCCCGTCCTCCGGGAGCACCTGCCCGTGTTCCTCGAGGAGTGCCTCACCCGCTATACCTCCGAACTCGGGCGGCTCCCGCCGCCGCCGATGAAGCTGGACACCTTCCTGATGGCCGACCGCCGCCAGTGGGAGGGCCTCACCCGTCAGCTCATGAGGGAGCACGCGGGCACCTATCTCCGCATCCAGCGGGGCGGCTTCTCTTCCGGCGGCCGGGCCATCCTGTTCTCGATCGGCCGCCGCGACACCTTCGCCATCGCGGCACATGAGGGCTGGCATCAGTACACGCAGCGGACGTTCCGGGGGGAGCTTCCCGCGTGGCTGGAGGAGGGGATCGGCGTCTACTTCGAGGGCCTCCGCTTCGACGAGGCCGCGCCGGACCTCCCGATCGCGAGCCCGTTGGCCAACCTCGAACGCTTTGACCAGCTTGCGCAGGCCCACGGCTCGGGCTCGCTAATCCCCCTCCGGGAGGTTCTGACCGCAACACCCCAGGACCTCATCGCCGCGGGCGCTGAGGGCACGCTGACGTGGTACGCGCAGGTCTGGGCGCTCACGCTTTACCTCCACGAGCACCACGGGCCGGCCCTGCGTGCCCTGCTGGCGGATGCGGCCCACGGGACCCTGGAGGCCGGCATCGCCACGCGGCTCCCCCGCGCCCGCCGCGGCACGCCCACCGACGCGTTCACAGCCTACTTCGGAAGCCCGAAGGATTGCGAGGCCGGCTACCTGGCTTTCGTGCGCGGGCTGGCCCGGGCGGACCGGGCCCGCATCGCGGCGGGCGAGCATCAGTAACAACAAAGCCGCCCCGGCTTTCCGGGGCGGCTGGTGCGGGCTAGGGCTCTGAGGGCGGGGTCAGCGGCGGGTGAGCTGCTTGAGCTCCTCCTCGCGTGCATCCACCCAGTCGCGCCACTGCTTCTCGTTGATGGCGCCGAAGACCAGCAGGGCGAAGTTGGGGTTGTTGCGGACCATGGCCTTGATCCTGTCCAGGGCCTGGCGGCACTTGGCGATGAACTTGCCGCGGTCCTCGGGGGGCGAACCCGCCGCGAGCTGGTAGGACGCGTTCCACTGGATGAAGTACTCGCGGGTCCGGCGCTCGTCGTCGAGGACGCGGCTGCGCCAGTTGCGGTTATCCTCCTCGGCCCGGCAGACGGGGTAGGGGACGCCCGGGATGTTCTTGCCGACCCAGGTGACCTCGGCGAAGCCCATGGCCTTGCCGAGCTCCTCGTAGGTGGCGGCGGTGCCGCGGGAGAAGCGGTACTTCTCGGCGTCGAGCGCGTTGAAGGTCAGGATGCGGCCCTCGGGGTTGACCACGTGGTCGCCGGAATCGTTCTGGTACCAGTGGACATCGCCGTTGGAGTCGATTGAGCAGGAGAGCGGCTCCATGATCTGCATGGCCCGCATGATCTTGGGGTCGTGGTTCCCGCGGGCGGAGATCTTCTCCATCATGTAGAGGACTTCCTCCAGCTCACGGCCCTTCACGGCCGTCAGGGCGCCGAACCAGCCCGTGCAGGCGCCGTAGTTGCCTTGCGGCATCATGTAGATCTCTTCGATGCAGTGGGCGGTCATGGCCGCGGCCGAGATCGCCGACTCGATCCACGCGGCGACGCGGAACTTGGGCTTGTACTCCTCGTGGATGACGTCGGAGAGCTTCTGGATCTCCAGGAGCATGCCGCCGCCGGAGTTGACGCGGAAGACGACTGTGTCGACCTTCTCGGCCTCGAGCGTCGGGATCATGCGGCGGAGCTGCTCGGCGGTCATGTAGATGCCGACCATGTCCTTGTCGCCGCCCTCGCCCAGCGTGATGATCGCCACTCGGGGCACGCCGAACTTGCTCGCGGAGGCCTCCGCGG
>JAEYVB010000092.1 GCA_023429345.1 Planctomycetota bacterium | reverse complement strand
GTGCGGGAGGGGGCGGGGGTCACGGCGGCGGACCGGCCGACGGACTACTTCCCGATGCCGGCGGAGATCCGGGCGTTCTACCAGGACTACACCTGCGCGGACATGAGCGGGACGGAACGGGGGCTGGGGTGGCGGCCGCGGCACGAGCCGCGGGCGGCGATGCGCGAGTACGCGCGCTGGCTGACGGGCGTTCGCGGGTGAGCGGCGCGTGAGCGAGACGGGCGAAAGGCGGTCCTGGGCGAAGCCATGCTGACGGCGGTCCTCATCGTTCTCTTCCTGATCGTGCTCAACGGCGTCTTCTCGATGTCGGAGGTGGCGCTGATCTCATCGCGGCGGGCGCGGCTGGAGCCGATGGCGGAGGGGGGAGGTCCGACGGCGAAGGGGGCGCAGGCGGCGCTCGCGATGCGGGCGGATCCGAACAGGTTCCTCTCGACGGTGCAGATAGGTATCACCCTGATCGGGATCTTCTCGGGCGCGTTTGGCGAAGCGGCGATCGGGCAGCGGCTGCGGGTGGCGATCGCGTCGGTGCCGGCCCTTGAGCCGCACGCGGGGCTGCTCGCGACGGGAATCGTGGTTCTCGTGCTCACGTACCTGTCGCTGGTCGTCGGGGAGCTGGTGCCCAAGCGGGTGGGCATGAGCGCGCCCGAGCGGATCGCGTCGGCCGTGTCGCTGCCGATGCGGGCGGTCTCGGTCGCGGCGGCGCCCGTGGTGTGGTTCCTCTCTCGCTCGACGGACCTGCTGCTGCTTCCCTTCCGGGGTCGGCTGGCCGAGGAGCACCCGGTGACGGAGGAGGACATCCGCGGGATGCTGGAGGCGGCCGCCGAGACCGGGGCGGTGCACCAGAGCGAGCAGGAGATCGTCGAGCGGGTGTTCGACGTGGGGGACCTCCGGGTGCGGGCGCTGATGGTGCCGCGGCCGGAGATCGAGTTCCTGGATGTGGACGAGACGCCGGAGCGGATCAAGATCGCGGTAGCGACGGCGGTGCACTCGCACTTCCCGGTGTGCCGCGGCACGCTGGACAAGCTGGTGGGGATCGTGCACCTCAAGGAGATCATCAAGCTGAACCTGCTGAGTCAGGAGCTCGACCTGGAGGCGCTGGCGCGGCCGGCGCTCTTCGTGCCCGAGACCATGCCTGTGCTGAAGCTGCTCGACCAGTTCCGGGAGCGGGACCGGCGGATCGCGATGGTGGTCGACGAGTACGGGGGCATCGAGGGGCTGGTGACGCTGAACGATGTGGTGAACGCCATCATCGGCCGGACCACGGGTGACCGGCCCGCGGAGCCGCTGGAGGTGCGGCGGACGGAGAACTCGTGGCTGCTGGACGGCTCGGTGGCGGCAGCGCGGCTGAAGGGACTGCTCGGGGAGTTGCCGCCGGCGGGGGACTACGAGACGCTCGCGGGGTTCGTCCTGGCGGTGCTCGGGCACATTCCCAAGGTCGGCGAGCGCTTCGAGGCGGCCGGGCACAGCTTCGAGATCGTGGACATGGACGGGCAGCGGATCGACCGCGTTCTGGTGGTGCGGGGGATGGGGCCGATGAACTCCGAGGGCGAGTGACGGTGGCTGGCCGTTGTTCCGCGGTCATGAGGGCGGCGCGATCGGATGGATCTTTCAGCCGTTCTCGATGAGCGTGCCGATGCTCTCGCCCTTGATGACGCTGCGGATGTTGCCGGGGCGCTTGAAATCGAACACGAGGATCGGGATCTCGTTTTCCTGGCACATGGTCAGGGCGGTCATGTCCATCACCTTCAGGTTTTTGGCGATCGCTTCCTTGAAGGTCAGGTGCTCGTAGCGGGTAGCGGTAGGGTCCTTGCGGGGGTCGGCGGTGTAGACCCCGTCCACCTTGGTGGCTTTGAGGAGGATGTCGCACTCGAGCTCGGTGGCGCGGAGGGCGGCGCAGGTGTCGGTCGAGAAGAAGGGGTTGCCGGTGCCGGCGGCGAGGATGACGACGCGGCCCTTTTCCATGTGCCGCAGGGCGCGGTTACGGATGAAGCTTTCAGCGACGGCGCGGATCTCGAGGGCCGACATCACGCGGGAGTCGGTGCCCAGGGAGTTGAGCTTCTCCTTCAAGGCCAAGGCGTTGATGACCGTCCCGAGCATGCCCATGTAGTCGGCGGTAGCGCGGTGGATGTGGCCCGCCTCGGCGAGCTGAGCGCCGCGGATGATGTTGCCGCCGCCGACGACCACGGCCATCTGTGCGCCCGCGCTGGCGGCGTCCCGGACTTCTGAGGCGATGACCTCAAGCTCGTGGGGATCCACGCCGAACCCTCCGGGCGCGCAGAAGGACTCCCCCGAGAGTTTCAGGAGAACACGTCGGAAGGATGTGGGGCGGGTGTGGACGGCGGGGGATGCGGCGGGGGCGGGGGTGGTGGGCATCGGTGCGATTCAAGGGGCGGGGAGGGGATTCGTCAACCAGTTGGGCCCTGAGTGCATCACAGTGGGGATCTGAGCGGTATCAGGAACAAGGGATGCCCCGTGGGCGTCTTAGATCGGGGTGCCGCGGGGATCCGGCGTCTGGGGGGGGAGTGCCGGCACCGGATGCTGGCACTTGCCGGCGGCCGCCTTTTTGCGGCCCGGCTGCCGGTGGGCCCGGCCTGGCCCTCCGTGAGGTATAAGCCCGGGCCGAACCGATACGATTGGACCACATGCCCGAAGGGCTCAAGACAGGCTGGCGATTGGAAAGGGTGACGGCGGAGGCGATTCCGTCGGTCGATCTGGGGGCGGAGGGCCGATGGCCCGGGTGGTACCGCGCCCTGCCGAGGTGGATGAGGCACTGGGCCCCTCCGGCGACCATGGCGGCGATCGGGATCTCGGTCCTGATTCACGCATCCCTGTGGGCGGTCGCCGCGGCGATCATGATCGGGGGGTCGTACATGGGGGCGGCGGGCGGGGCGGGCGATTCGGGTCCGATCGGTGTCGCGGTCATGACCGAGGCGGAACTCGGGGAACTGACCGGGGGGGCCGCCCTGGACCCTAATGCGCCGGCGGTGCCCGAGAGCCCGAGCGAGGTGCTCCCGGGTGGCGAGACCGATCTCCATGTGGCCGATGCGCTGGCGGGCGGCGGGATCGAGCCCGGCGGGCTTGGGGAGGGGCTGGGAGATCTGACCAGTGGTCTGGGCGCGGGGGATGCCGGGGCGGGCAGCGGCCTGGGGACCGGCGGCGCCGGCGGGGGCGCTGCCAGCTTTTTCGGTGTGGAGGCGAGGGGGACGCGCTTCGCGTACATCATCGATATCTCGGGGTCCATGGACACCGGCATCGGTATCGGCGAGATGAAGCGGCTGGACCTGCTGAAGACGGAACTCCGCAAGTCGATCCAGGCGCTCCTGGAGAACGCGCAATTTTTCGTGTTGACCTTCAGCGACGATGCCAAGCCGCTCGGGGGCAGGATCGGCTGGTCGCCCGGCACGGAGGCGGGCAAGACGACGGCCAACCGGCTGATCGCCAACATCGTGTCGGAGGGGGCGACTATGCCGTTGCCCGCGTTCGAGATGGTGTTCCGGAATCTGCGGCCGCGGCCGGACGCAATCTACTTCATGACTGACGGCGAGTTTGATCCGGATGTGGCGCTTCGGGTGGGACGGATGAACTCGGAGTACCGGATTCCGATCCACGCGATCACGTTCATCAGCGACCAGGGCCAGGACGCGATGAAAAAGATTGCGAAGGAGTCGGGTGGGACGTACACACACGTGCCGGGGCCGAGGAAATGAGCCTGCTGGCGATTGTTCCGATGGTGGTGGTAGGGGCGGTGGGGCAGGTATCGC
>JAEYVB010000454.1 GCA_023429345.1 Planctomycetota bacterium | reverse complement strand
CCCTATACGCGGGCTCTTCTGGGGGCCAACCCGATCGATGATCCCGACGACCGCCGGCCGCTCACGGTGCTGAAAGGCGATGTGCCGAGCCCGCTCACCCCGCCGCGGGGCTGCCCCTTCGCGGGCCGCTGCCCGCTGGTGATGGACCGCTGCCGCCGGGAGATGCCGCCCCTCGTGGATGCGGGCGACGGTCGGAAGGTGGCGTGCTGGGCGGTGCCATCGCCCGGCTAAGGTTTCAGTGCTTCCGCTCCGACGGTGCGTGCTGCCAGCAGCCGCACGGTGATGCGTTTGTGTGCATCCCGCGGGTTCACGGCGTCGATCGCCAGCAGCCCGTTCCCCGGCCCCAGCGGGGGGACAGCCCGCGCGAGCAGGACTTCGCATTCCAGCGCTTTGGAGCCGTTCACCTCGACATGCAGCGGCACCCGGTACACGGGCCCCGTAAGCCCCGGTCCTGCTCCCGCCAGACGCTCCTCATCCCCGACCAGTTCCGCCCTCTTGGGGTCCAGGCTCAGGCCCAGGCTCACACCCCCGGAGAGAGCGATCGAGATCAGGGAGGGCCGTTCGATGAGCTGCCAGAGCAGTCCTCCCATGGACTTCCGGTGCAGGAAGTCCGGGAACTTCATCAGAGCGAGCCACCCGGCCAGGAAGCGCTTCTGCTCCTCGCCCGCGACACGCTCCTCCCCTGCGCCCCTCGCTGTCTGTCCTCCGTGCTCGCTCTCTGCGAAGCTGTCGTAGAAGCCGCGGCCGCTGCGCTCCAGTTCGATATTGTCGATCATGCCGTGCCGCAGGCAGAGATCGGGCATCATCGCTACGGTGGCCGAGAGCAGCGTCGCATCCCGATCAAAGAGCTCGACCCGCACCGGCACCAGGTCGTAATCCACCCGCACCCACGCCCCGTGTTCTTCCCCCTCTTTGCCTCTGTAGCGCACCCGGACGCTGTCGCGCAGGGCGAAAGCCTTGCCCTCCTGATTACGAACGAACTCGTGTCCGAGGGCGGTCACCCGCAGGTACCACTCGCGCGAGGCGCCCGGCGTATCCATGGCGATGCCGAGCAGAATGCAGTCCCCGGAAGCCCATTCCTCGCCCGGGCGGCACTCGTCGAACCCTTCCAGGATCTTTGCTCCCGATGCAAACCGGTTCGATCCCGTGAGCTCCAGCGCGGAGCCATCCAGGACCAACCGCGCCCTGCCTTCCGCCCTCCGCCCGCCTTCCCCGCTCGATCGGCAGCCGCCGGTGAGCATTCCTGTGGTCAGGGCCGCGGCGGCCAAGGCGACCGCGAGCAAACGGGTGCTAGGCATACCTACGAAGGTACCGCCCGGAACGTGAATCGGATTCAATCGCCCCCCGCCCCCACCCGAGGGGCAGCCGACCCAAAGGCCGATGACGGGTCAAAAGCAAGACGACCCGCTGCGGCCTCCGTCAGCGGGTCAAGTCATCAAAGCCGGATTATCGGTCCCGCGATCCGAGGGACCGCTTCAGAACCCGGCCGCGAAAGTTTCCGCCCGCAGCCAGGTCATAGGAGGAGAGAGAGACAAGACAGTGAAGAGTGCGCGATTTTCTGGGACGTGCAACGTTGGCTGTGAGATTTTTTTCAAGTGAGGCTTGTCCAGGTCGCGAACCGTTTTGGACCCCCCTCCCGCTCTCTCCCGTCCCTCGTTTCCGAAGTCCTGCCGCCGCCGCGGGTTGCGCCCATTCGGGCCGGAGAGAATCGGGAGAGGATAAAGGCGCCGGCCCTTGCTCGGGGTCTCGGGGCGACCGACGGACACCCAGTCCAGCCATTTCTTTGACGATCGCTCCGTGCCCGCCCGTCTTTGGCCTTCCTGCCAATGCCCCTGCCCGTCTCCCCGGGTCGGCTCGGGAGGGCCGACCCACGCGCGACCCACACCCGTAGACTGCGGATCCCATGACCCACTCCTCCGAGCCCCGCACGCGACTGCCAGACCCCCGGCGGTCCCCCCGGTTCGCCGGTGTGCCGACGTTCTGCCGGTACCCGCTGCTCGAACTGGTCCCCCCCGAGAGCCGGCCCGTGGACTGGGCGATCTTCGGGATTCCCTGCGACTCGGGCGTGACCTACCGGCCCGGGGCCCGCTTCGGCCCGCGGGCCATCCGCGAGGAGTCCCAGTACGTCAAGCGGTACTCGATCGAGCACGGCGTCGATGTTCCGGCCGTGCTGTCGCTCGCGGATGCCGGCGATGCCCCGGTGCAGCCCTTCTCCCTCAAGGCGAACCTCGATGGCATCGTCGAGTTTGCGGCCGCGCTCGGGGACCCGGGAGTGACGCGGCTCATGGCCGTGGGCGGCGACCATTCCATCGCCTACGCGAACATCAAGGCGACGTGGATCCGCCGCGGCCGTCCCGCCGGGGGCCTGGCGCTTCTGCACTTCGACAGCCACCTGGACACGGTGGATGTCACGTTCGGCGAGAAGTGGTCGCACGCCTCCCCGTTCATCCGGGCGATCGAGGAGGGCCTGATCGATCCCCGGCGCATGCTCTCGGTGGGAATCAAGGGGCCGCTGAACTCCGCCCGCGACCTGGACTACGCCCGCGAGCGCGGGATCACCGTGCTCACGTGCGACCAGTACCGGTCGGGCGTGCGCGAGGGCGCCGGGGAGATTCAGGCATTTGTGGCCGGCCTCCAGGGCGCGGATGCCTACCTGACCTTCGACATTGACTGCGTCGATCCGGCCTACGCCCCGGGCACCGGCACGCCGAGCATCGGCGGGCTGACCTCGGCAGAGGTGCTGACGATGCTCCGGTCGCTGGAGGGCGCCGCCATCGTCGGCGCAGATGTGGTCGAGGTGCTCCCGGACAGGGATGTCGCGGGGATCACCAGCCTGCTCGCGGCCCACATCATGTTCGAAGTCCTGGCGCTCGACGCAAAACGGGTGATCAGCGCCGGCGCAGCGCGAGGATGAGCTCGACCTTCCCGGTGTGCTGCTGGAGCGTGCGGGCGATCTCGACCGGGGGCAGGCCTGAGTCCGCCAGTTCGTAGA
>JAEYVB010000452.1 GCA_023429345.1 Planctomycetota bacterium | reverse complement strand
GCGGACCGGTTTCTCCCGGAGGGGATCCGCGCGGCCGCGGCGGCGCGGGGGATCCGGATCGAGCCGCTGATGTTTGACCCGGCGGCGTGCCTGGAGGCGTCGGCAGCGCTCGCCGCGATCGATCCGTTGAGCCTCGCCCCGCTGTACCCCCGCGAGCCGGAGGCGGTGGCGCAGTGGCGGAAGCGCCGGGGGGAGTGAATCACGACCCGGGGCGGATGACCTTGCGGGCGACACCCTTGATGGCGCGCTGCACGCCGGCTTTCTTCAGCGCATCGTTCAGGCGGTCGGCGATGCGGTAGCGGACGTTCTCGTCGATGAGGCGCCGGGCCTCCAGCTGCGGATCCCCCAGCGTGCGCGAGGCGAGGATCCGCGCGGAGCGTTCGGTGATCAGGGCTGGATGGCGGTGGATGATGTAGGAGTGCAGGGCGAGGTGGCGGGAGATCTCGGTGCGGAACATGGAGTCGGCCCGGACGCGGTAGCGCAGGAGGAACTCGGGGATGACCGTGCCGCGGCCGCCGTCCCCGGCGAGCCGGCACCAGAACTCCCAGTCCTCGTAGGCGGGCATGGACTCGTCCCACCCCGCCACCGCCAGCGCTGCCGCCCGGTCGATGAGGGAGCCGGAGGCGGCGCCGCCGACGTTGATGACCGGGAGGAGATCGCGCTCGAGGCCCAGCGGGATCCATCCGCCGGTCGGCTCGGCGGGGTTGTCGGTGAAATAGGCGACCAGGGGGCTGACGTAAGTCAGGCCGGGATCGCGCTGGGCGGCCGCCATCAGCTTCTCGAGCGTCGTGGGTTCGAGCAGATCGTCGGCGTCGAGGGGGACCACCCAGCGGCCTCGCGCCTCGCGGAGGCCGGTGTTGCGGGCGGAGCCGAGGCCGCCGTTGGCCTTGCGGATAATGCGCACGTCGGGCGGGAGAGTGCTTACAGCCTCGATGCTCGCCGGGTCGGTGGAGCCGTCGTCGATGACGAGGATCTCGAAGTCGCGGAAGGTCTGGCGGCGGGCCGATGCGACCGTCTCGCCGAGGTAGGAGCCAAGGTTGTAGTGCGGGATGACGATGGAGATCGCGGGCGCATCAGCACGGGATGGTGAGTTGGCGTGAACGGGCTTGGTGGGAACTGCGGTTCGCGCCTTGTCGATCGCCTCCTGGAGTTGGACCAAGGCTGCGGCGGGGTCGCAGAGGGTGCGGACCCGGTCTCTCGCGGCGTGGCCGAGCCGCTCACGGAGCGGCGCATCGGCGAGAAGACGTCGGATGCCATCGGCGAGCGCGGCGGCGTCGCCGACCGGGACGAGAAGGCCGCTGCGTTCGTGCTGGATGATCTCGGCGAGGCCGCCGATGTTGCTGGCGATCACCGGGGCGCCCAGGGCCATGGCCTCCAGGCAGACCATCGGGAAGGACTCCCAACGCGAGGGAAAGCAGCAGACGGCAGCGCTTCGGATCGCGGGGCCAAGGCCGGCCCGGGGCCGCGCGGGTTCGAAGGTGAACGCCTCCCGGAAGCGAGGGTCGATGCGGCGGTCGAGGTACTGCCGCATGGAGCGGCCGAAGGGGGCGGTGGGCGAATCGTTGCCGATCAGGAGGAATCGGGCTCGGATCCCCTGGGCGAGCACAAGCTGGGCGGCATCGACCAAATCGTGCGGGCCCTTGAGGTACTGGAGCTTGCCGAAGAAGAGCACCGTCGGCTCATCACCCGTCGGGCAGCCTGCTCCGTAGTCGGCCTTTGGCCCTCCGAACTCGCGGACCAGCCCCTCGGCGTTGAGCGGGATGGGGACCACGGCGCGTTCCTGGCCGGCAAACGTCGCGGGCGGGGCGCGGTCGAGCACGCCGGCGGCCGGCCCGATCAGAAGGTCCGCGCCCGCCATCGCGTCGCGCTCCATGTGTTCGATCGTGGCGAGCTCGACATCGAGCCGGTAGTCCTCGTCGGCCTCGCGGCACAGGAACGCCGTCGAGTGCTGCCGCACCGCGAGCACCGCCCCCCCGAATCCGCCCAGCGTCCGTTTGGCGCGGATGCAGAAGTACCCCTCGGCGTGGTAGTCGGGGAACTCGATGTAGTCGAACGCGCGGAGCGAATGCAGTTCCTTGACCCGCTCATGGACGGCCATGGCGTAGCGCATGGGAAAGGTGGGAAAGGCGTCGAGGGCGGCATCGCCGGATTCGAGGTCGACGGTGTGGAGGCGTAACCCGGGCAGGAGCGATGCCGCCCGCTCGCGCAGTCCCTCGTGCGGCGCGGTGAGCAGGTGCGTCTCGTGCCCGGCCGCGGCCAGCCGCCGGGCCATCTCCGCGGCGTAGGTGCCGATGCCGCCGCCGTAGAACGGCGCAAGCTCGCGGGAGACCAGGAGCACGTTCACGGGCGCGGCTCCTCGCGGTTCACGCTCCGCGCGACCGCCTTGGCGAGGCCGTGCATGCCCGTGGCTTTGATCGCGGCGTTGGCGCGGTCCGCGAGGCGGTAGCGGAGGCTCGCGAGCTGCTCCTCCAGCACGGCGAGCCGGTGTTCCTGCTCGGTGATCGTGCCCCTGAGTCGGTCTCGCTCCGCCGCGGCGAGCCGTTGCTCGCGCAGCGAACGGGCGGCGAGGATCCGAAGGGCGACCGAGAGCGGGGCGCGCGGATCGCCCGCGGCGAGGCCGGTCAGGGTTGCATCGCGGATGTCCGGCGGCAGGGCCGGCGGGGAACCGGCGAGCAGCGGCTCCGGGATGACGACGCCACGCACCCCCGCGGAGGCAAGCGCCCACGCGAGGGCCCACGGCCGCGCGACCCGCGGGAAGTCGGCGGATCCGAGGAACTGGCGGAGCAGGTCGGTCCGGACCGCACAGCCGCCCGCCGCGGCCAGCGGCAGCACCGGAAGAAGCTCGGGTTCGAGGCCGAAAGGCACCGCGAGAACCTCGCCATCCGCGGAAGGGCAGGTGACGAAACCGACGCCCGGGTTGCGGGCGATCGCCCCGGCCGCGGCCTCGCGGAAGCGCTCCAACCCTTCCATCC
>JAEYVB010000418.1 GCA_023429345.1 Planctomycetota bacterium | reverse complement strand
CTGCGGGCCAGTCCGGACCCGCCGGACGATGAAGGGCGGGGAGTCCGTAGACTGCAACCGGGGGAGTGCCCCGGCGGAACAAAGGCCATGCCGATCGATCCCCGGGAGCTGCGTCGGTCGAGGAACGCGCCGGTGGACCTGATCACGACCGACCGGCTCTGCGGGCGGTGCCGCTACAACCTGCGGGGGCTGCCCAGCAACGGGAACTGCCCCGAGTGCGGGCGGCCGATCGCGTCGGTGAGTTCGCGGCGGGGGCGGACCTTCACCGATGGGCTGGCGGATGCCCCGATGTACTACCTGAAGAGCCTGGCGATCGGGATGTCGCTGGTGGCGGTCTCTTCCATCGCGTGCGCTCTGGCCTTCGGGATGGTGCATCAGGTGCGGACCATGCTCTGGGCGTCGATCGCGGGGGCCGCTTCGATCGGGTGGTGGATGGGTGTGTTCATCGTGACCGCGCAGCGGGCGCGGGGGGATGACACGCTGTACGACGAGGTGCTGGATTCGTCGGCCTGGCGGTTGGTGAACCGCGGGCTTCAACTGGCGTGGCCGGCCGCGGCGGTGGCGTGGGCGGGCTCCATCGCGTTCCAGGCGCCGTACGACCGGTTCATGGGGATCGGCGCTGTTCTGCTGGAGGCGGTGGGGCTGTTCTCGCTGGTGCCGCTGTGCGTCCATCTCTCGGCGCTTGCGTTCTGGGCCAATGACACGTCGGTGGGGGAGCGGCTGCGGTACATCGCGTGGTTCATCGTGGTGACGGGGGTGATCATTCTTGCGGGGCGCTTCGCCGGGCCGCACCTTGGGATCCTGGGAACGCTGCTGATGATCCTGGCGCTGTGGTGCTGGATCGCGCGGGGGATCGCGCACCTGTTCTTTCTCTGGTCCATCTTCCAGTTGGCGCACGCGGCGGTGTGGGCGATCCGGAACAACGCGACCGCGGCCGAGGCGGCGGTCCGGCTCGCAGCCCGGAAGGGCGACTCGCTGGCGTACCGCGCGTGCCCGGCCTGCGACTACGACATGTCGGGGCTGTCGGTCTTCGACCGCTGCCCGGAGTGCGGGCACCTGGAGACGTCGGTGAAGCAGTCGGGGCTGATGGCGCTCCGGGCGACGCGGGAGGCCGCGGAGAACGCCGTCTCGGCCGACGAGGTGATCCCGCTGGAGCCGGAGAAATCACCCGCGGAGAAGCCGGATCTGAAGTTCCACGCGGCGAAGATCGGGGCGGGGCGGCAGTATCCGCCGAGGCCCAGCTAAGATCCGGCGTGGCACAACATTCCAAGGGCAAGGTGCTGGTCGCCATGTCTGGCGGCGTGGATTCGTCGGTGGCGGCGGGGCTCCTGGTGCGCGCCGGGTACGAGGTGGTGGGGTGCTTCATGCGGCTGGGGTCCCCGGGCGAGAGCCTGGACGGGCTGACGGCGTACGACAGCGCGTGCGCGTCGGCGACTGCCCCGCCGGGTACGGGGAAGGTGAAGATCGGGCACCAGGGGTGCTGCTCGATCAACGACGCGGCCGATGCGCGGCTGGTGGCGGCCGAGCTGGGCGTGCCCTTCTACGTGTGCAACTTCAAGAAGGACTTCGGGCGCATCGTTGATTACTTCGTGGACGAGTACGCGGCTGGGCGGACCCCGAACCCGTGCGTTCGGTGCAACGACTGGCTCAAGTTCGGGAAGCTGCGCGAGTACGCGGAGCAGATCGGGGCTGGCTTTGTCGCGAGCGGGCACTACGCGCGGGTCGAGGGCGGGCGCCTGTTGCGCGGGGTCGATCACTCCAAGGACCAGAGCTACGTGCTGTTCGGCGTGCCGCGGGCGCACCTGGCGCACATGATGCTGCCGATCGGGGGGCTGGAGAAGCCGCGGGTGAGGGAGCTGGCGCGGGAGATGGGGCTCCCGGTGTTCGACAAGCCGGACTCGCAGGAGATCTGCTTCGTCCCCGATAACGACTATGCGGGCCTGGTCGAGCGGCGGCGGCCGGAGCTTGCGCGTTCCGGGCGCGTGCTGGATGCGGACGGGCGCGAGGTGGGCGAACACGGCGGGCAGCACCGCTTCACGATCGGGCAGCGGCGGGGCGTGGGCGTGGCGCTCGGGTACCCGCTCTACGTGGTCGGCAAGGACCCGGCGAGTAACACCGTGACGGTGGGGGCGCGGGAGCATCTGAGCGTCGGGCGCTGCATCGCGGGCGAGAGCAACTGGCTGGTCGCGGAGGAAAGGTGGCTGTCGTGGCGGCCGGTGCTCGCGAAGTACCGGTACAACACCGGCGCGGTCCCCGCCCGGGCGCGGGTGATCGACGCGAGCGGCGCGGCGACGACCTCCGGGCGACAGGGACGGATCGAGGTCGAGTTTGAGCGGCCGCAGTTTGCGGTGGCCCCGGGGCAGGCGCTCGTGCTCTACGACGCGGCGGACCCCGACGTGGTCCTGGGGGGCGGCTGGATCGAGTCGGCGGCGTGAGGGGCGGGGCGGGGCCGACATCCGGAGGATGAGCAGGGCGGCGCGAACGGCCTCTTCCGGCGCGCCGGTGTTCATGGCGTGGACAAGGGCTTCGACCCTGCGGGGGCCCTCGATGGCGGCGTGGAGCCGCTTTCGCAGCAGCCCGACGGCCCTGAGTTGTTGCGCGATTTCCCCCACCCTGATCCCCCGGCGATGAAGGTCAAATGTATCGTCGCGGCCGGCTCCGGCAAGGGCCCAATCCCGACCGACCATCAAAGGTGACCACTCTCGTGGTCACTGGGGAAGTCCGTTCGGCCACATCCGGCCAGCCGCGGCCAGGCAGGGGTCGGGGGAGGCCCGGGATGGGGGTCCATGGGCTGGCACGGCGGTTGCATTCTGCGGGGCAAGGAGATGATCCATGTCCAGCAGAAGTGCACTCGTGACGGCGATGGTTGTGGCGGCGGGTTCCCGGGCGGCGTTGGCCCAGACGGTCCAGGTGCACCCGCTGCGGCCGGCAGCGCCGGCGGTGGTCTCGGAGCACGGGGCGACGGTTGCGGCTCTGCCGGACGTGACCGGCGACGGCGTGGCGGATATTGCGGTGGGGAGCTACTCGGGGAACAGCGACCGCGGCCGGGTGTACGTGTACTCGGGGGCGAGCGGGGCGCGGGTGCGGACGCTGTATTCGCCGCACTCGGAGTTTGACGGGCTGTACGCGCACTCGATCTCGGCGGTGCCGGACACGAACGGTGACGGGGTGGCGGATATCGCGGTGGGGGCACCGAACCACAGCCCGGGGCTGAGCCCGGATCAGTGCGGGCGCGTGTACCTGTACTCGGGCGCAACGGGGGCACTGCTCCGGAAGATGCTGCCCTCGAGCCCGGTGCAGTACGGGCAGTTCGGGTACTCGGTCGCGGGGATCCCGGATGTGAACGGGGATGGCTTCGGCGATGTGGTGATCGGGGCGCCGTACGAGCGCTCGCGGAACTACGGGGGCTCGGTGAGCTCCGGGCGGGTGCACATCTACTCGGGGGCGACGGGCGCACGGATCCGGAGCATCCACTCCGCGGGCGAGCAGGGGGACGGGCACTTCGGCGAATCGGTCGCGGTGACGCCGGACGCGAGCGGGGACGGGCAGCCGGACATCATCGTCGGATCGCCCAATGAGCGGCCGGACAAGGCCGGGCGCGTGTACGTGTACCGCGGCAACGGGACGATGGTGCGGAAGATCCTGCCGCCGGCGGCGGTGTTCGAGGGGCGGTTTGGCGGCGCGGTCGCGGCGGTGCCGGACACGGACGGGGACGGGATGTACGACATCGTGATCGGCGCCGAGCGGCAGTACAACCGCTCGGGACGGGCGTACCTGTTCTCGGGGGCGACGGGGCAGCACCGGTTCAGCTTCCTGTCGCCGAACAACCAGGCGGACGGTCGCTTCGGGAAGGCCGTGGCGGGCGTGTCGGACATGAACGGCGACGGGCGCGGCGAGGTGATCGTCGGCGGGTACCACGAGCAGTTCCAGGGGACGAGGACGGGTCGCATCTACGTGTTCTCGGGGGCGGGCGGGCAGCTCGTCCAGCAGGTGGTGTCCCCGGTGTTCGAGAGCGAGGAACTGGGG
>JAEYVB010000365.1 GCA_023429345.1 Planctomycetota bacterium | reverse complement strand
CGATGAGCGGGTGATCTCGCTGCTGACGAACTACTTCGCGTGGCAGCACCGGCTGCCGAAGGAGACGCTGCTGGCGGCGAGCTGGCAGAAGCTGCGGGGCGGGGACAACCTGGAGAGCGTGCTGTGGCTCTACAACCGGACCGGCGAGGAGTGGCTGCTCGAACTTGCGCGGACGATCCACGACCAGACGGCGCGCTGGGATGAGAAGGTGGCGAGCTGGCACGGCGTGAACATCTGCCAGGGGTACCGCGAGCCGGCCGTGTTCTGGCAGGTGTCGGGAGAAGCCGGGGACCTGGACGCGGCGGAGCGCAACTACCGCGAGGTGATGTCGCTCTACGGGCAGGTGCCGGGCGGGATGTTCGGGTCCGACGAGATCTCGCGCAGGGGCTACGGCGATCCGCGGCAGGCGGCGGAGACCTGCTCGATGGTCGAGTTCATGCACAGTTTCGAGCAGCTTCTGAGGATCACGGGCGACGCGCTCCAGGCGGACCGCTGCGAGGAGGTGGCGTTCAACTCGCTGCCGGCGGCGTTCACGGCGGACTACCGGGGGCTGCACTACCTGACCGCGCCGAACATGGTGCAGCTGGATGCGGGGAACAAGGCGCCGGGGATCTTCAACAGCGGCACGATGTTCAGCTACGAGCCCGGCGAGGTGTACCGCTGCTGTCAGCACAACCACGCGTTCGGCTGGCCGTACTTCGCCGAGCATCTGTGGATGGCTACCCCCGACCGCGGCCTGGCGGCGGTTCTGTACGGCGAGTCGCGGGTGACGGCGACAGTGGCCGACGGCGAACGGGTGACGATCGCGGAGAGCACGCGGTACCCGTTCGACGAGACAATCGCGCTGACGATCACGACGGAGTCGCCGGTGCGCTTCCCGCTCTACCTCCGCGTGCCGGGGTGGGCGGAGGGCGTCCACCTCGGCGTTGCAAATGGAGGGGAGCCCATCCGCCGCTCGGGGGAGGCGGCCGGGCGGTACATCCGCATCGAACGCGAATGGGCGGATGGCGACCGTGTGTTCCTCAAGTTCGATGCCTCGGTCCGCACGAAGGCCTGGGAGGCCAACAAGGGTTCGGTCTCGGTGAGGCGCGGGCCGCTCTGGTATTCGCTCAGGATCGGGGAGAAATACGTGCCGCGGGGCGAGCCCGAGTGGCCGGGCTTCGAGGTCTTTCCCACCACTCCCTGGAACTACGCCCTGGTGCTCTCCGATGACCCGGGGGACTCGTTCGAGTATGTACGTGCCGGTGAAGACATCGCGGGCCAGCCGTGGGAGGCCGCGGCGGTTCCGGTGAAGCTCGTCGGCCGCGGCAGGCGGGTCTCGGGGTGGACGGTCGACCACCGTGGATTGATCCAGGTGCTTCAGCAGAGCCCGATACGGACGGCCGAACCGGAGGAGCGTATAGAGCTGATCCCGATGGGCGCAGCGCGGCTCCGGATCTCCGCGTTCCCGGTCTTCGGCGACGGTCCGGACGCCCGCGAATGGGCGGAGCCCCCGCCGCCGCGACACGAGGCGTCGTACGAGTTCGACGACATCAACGCCCTGAGCGACGGCAAGGAGCCGACGAGCTCCGGCGATCACTCGATCCCACGGTTCACGTGGTGGAACCACAAGGGCACGAGCGAGTGGGTGACGTACAAGCTGGGCGCCCCGCGGGAGGTGAGCACCTGCGGCGTGTACTGGTTCGACGACACGGGCGCCGGCCTGTGCCGGATCCCGGAATCGTGGACGCTGTTCTACAAGGCGGGGGGCGAGTGGAAGGCGGTGGCGAACGCGTCCGGGTACCCGGTCGAGAAGGATGGGTACAGCACCGTCGGGTTTGATCCGGTGACAACAGACGAGCTGAAACTGGAAGTGAAGTTGCGGCCGGGGTTCTCGGGCGGGATCCTGGAGTGGTCGATCGGGAACGGGCGTTGATGCTGGAAAGCCGGAGGTGAGTATGCGACGGACACTTGTGCTCGCGGTGTTTCTCGTGGCCACGCTGGCCGTATTCGGGGGGCGGACGCTCGCTCAGCCCGCGGCAAAGAAGCCGCTGGTCGTCGGGTTTTCCCAGGTGGGCGCCGAGAGCGCCTGGCGGACGGCGGAGACCAAGTCGGTCCGGGACGAAGCGGCCCGCCGCGGCGTGACGCTGCGCTTCTCCGATGCGCAGGGGCGGCAGGCGGCGCAGATCAACGCGCTGCGCTCCTTCATCACGCAGCGTGTGGACGCGATCATCCTGGCGCCGATCGTTGAGACTGGGTGGGAGCCGACGTTGCGCGAGGCCAGGGCGGCCGGCATTCCCGTGATCCTGGTCGACCGCGGCGTCAAGGTCACGGACGAGAGCCTGTACGCGACGCTGATCGCCAGCGACTTTGTCGAAGAGGGTCGGATGGCGGGCGCCTGGCTGGCCGGGGAATCCGGGGGCAAGGCGTCGATCGTCGAGCTCCGCGGCACGACCGGATCCGCCCCGGCGATCGACCGCGAGAAGGGGTTCGCCGAGATCATCGCCAAGCACCCGGAGATGAAGATCGTGCGCTCCCAGGATGCGCGGTTCGAGCGCGCCAAGGGGAAGGAAGTGATGCAATCGTTCCTGAAGGCGCTCGGCCGCGGCGGCATCACGGCGGTGTACGCGCATAACGACGACATGGCGCTCGGCGCCATCCAGGCGATCGAGGAGGCGGGGCTAAGACCCGGCGAAGACATCCTGATCGTCTCGATCGACGCGGTGAGGGCCGCCTTTGAGGCGATGATCGAGGGGAAGCTGAACGCCACGGTGGAATGCAACCCGCTGCTCGGCCCGGCGGCATTCGACGCGGTGGAGAAAGCGATCGCGGGGGAGCAGCTCCCGAAGTTCATCAAGCAGCACGACCGGCTGTTCGAGAAGGATCAGGCGGCGGAGGCGATCGAGACGCGTGAATACTGAGCCTCTCCTGTCCGCGCGGTCGATCGGCAAGCGTTACCCGGGAGTGGTCGCGCTGGACTCGGTCGACTTCGATGTGGGGGCGGGCGAGGTGCACGCGCTGATGGGCCAGAACGGCGCGGGCAAAAGCACGCTGATCAAGGTCCTCACCGGCGCGGTTCGCCCGGACGCGGGCGCGATGACGGCTGGGGGCCGGCCCTACGCGCCGGCGACGCCGGCCGCGGCGCAGGGCAGGGGCGTCGTGGCGGTGTATCAGGAGCTGAGCCTGGTGCCGACGATGTCCGTCGCGGAGAACATCTGCCTTGGTCGCCAGCCCCGGCGCTGGTGGGGGCTCGATTGGAGGACGATGAGGGGGCACGCGGGGGCTGCCCTCGCGCCCCTTGGGGTGCGGATCGATCTCGACCGCCCGGTCGGCTCGCTTTCGACCGCGATGCAGCAGCTTGTCGCGATCGGTCGGGCGCTGGCGATGGACGCCCGAGTTCTGGTGCTCGATGAGCCGACCTCCAGCCTCGACGCGGCGGAGATCGCGGCTCTTTTCCGGGTCGTCACGGCGCTGAAGAACGGCGGCCTGGGGATCGTCTTCATAACGCACTTTCTCGATCAGGTCTATAAGATCTCCGATCGGATCACGGTGCTCCGGAATGGGCGGTGCGTCGGGACCGCGTCCGCGGCGGCGCTCCCAAAGCGCGAACTTGTGAGGCTGATGCTGGGCGACAGCCCGGAGACGGCCGCGGCCCCCACCCCCGCGCCCGACCGATCTCCGCGCGTGCTCGAGGTCCGTGACCTGGGCGCCCCGCATGTTCTGAAAGCGGCTTCGTTCGATCTCGGCGCGGGCGAGGTGCTTGGCCTTGCCGGGCTGCTTGGCTCGGGACGGACGGAGACGGCCGAACTGCTCTTTGGACTCCGCCCCGCGGCCACCGGAACGATCAGCGTTGCAGGGCGTCGGCTCCGCCGCCCGACACCCCGGCGGGCGATCGCGGCGGGAGTGGCGCTCTCGCCCGAGGACCGCAAGCGCGACGGGCTCTTCCCCGGCCTCTCGATCGCCGACAATCTGACGATCGTGGCCCAGCGTCGGATGGGCCGGCTCGGTTTCCTCGGCCGGGGCCGGCGGCGGCGGCTCGCGCAGCGGCTGGCGCGTGAGCACGGCATCGCCGCGGACCTGAACCGGTCTGCCGCCACCCTCAGCGGCGGGAACCAGCAGAAGGTGCTGCTGGCGCGGTGGCTGGCGGTCCGCCCGCGCGTGCTCATCCTGGATGAACCAACCCGCGGCGTGGATGTCGGTGGCAAGGGGCAGATCGAACGGATCATTTCCGAGTTGGCGGCCGCGCCCGATGCGGGCATGGGGGTGGTGTTCATTTCCGCGGAACTCGGGGAGCTCGTCCGCCGCTGCGGGCGCGTGCTGGTGCTGCGGGATCGGGCGGTCGTCGGGGAGCTGAGCGGCGAGCTCTCGCAGGAGCGCATCCTTTCCATGATCTCGGAGTGACCGTGCGGGGCCGATGGCGAAACACCGATCTCCCCTGGCCGGAACTGCGGGCGGCGCTGGCGCTGCTCTTCCTGCTGGTGCTCAGCGCGTTGATCACCCCACGCTTCGCCGCCATCGAGCTGCGGGATGGGCGGCTGTACGGCGCAATGCTCGACATCCTGCGGAATGGCTCGGTTGTGATGCTGTTGGCAACGGGGATGTCGCTGGTCATCGCTACCGCCGGGATCGATTTGTCGGTCGGGTCGATCATGGCGCTCGCGGGAGCGGCGGCCGCGCTGGGTCTGACCGAGCACGGACTCTCGCCGGGTGGAGCGATCGCGTGCGGGCTGGCGGCCGGCGTCGTCGTCGGCTGCTTCAATGGAGCGCTTGTCACGCTTCTGCGGGTTCAGCCGATCATCGCGACCCTGGTGACCCTCGTGGCCGCCCGGGGCCTGGCCCAGGTCCTTACTGGCGACCAGAAGGTCCGCTTCGCCTCGCCCGCGTTCGACTCGATGGCGACAGGCTCCGCCGCGGGGTTGCCGGCGCCGTTGCTTGTCGCGCTCGGCACAGCGCTTGTGCTCGGCATACTCCTCCGCTGGACCTCGCTCGGGCTCTACATCCATGCCCTCGGCGATAATGCGCGGGCGGCGCACCGGTGCGGGCTGCCGGTGCACCAACTGCGGGTACTGGTGTACGCGGTGTCGGGGCTCTGCGCCGGGGCGGCGGGGCTCCTGGCCGCGGCCGAGATCCGCGAGGCCGATGTCTCCGGGGCGGGCCTCTACCTGGAACTCGACGCGATACTCGCGGTGGTGCTGGGGG
>JAEYVB010000329.1 GCA_023429345.1 Planctomycetota bacterium | reverse complement strand
CATCGGTGAAGTCCCGACTCCCCCACCACCGCCGCGTCGATGCCGAGGACGTTCTCGCTGGTCCGCCCGAACAGGATGCTGCGCCCGCCGGCGGCGTTGTTCCCGATGCACCCGCCGATATTTGCCTGCTTGCTCGTCGCCGGGTCGGGCGCGAAGAACACGCCCTCCCGCGAGAGCACCTCGTTCAGCTCATCGACGGTGATCCCCGGTTCCACCCGCGCGCGGCGATCGGCGATGTCCGTTTCAAGGATCGCCCTGCATCCGGAGGAGAGGTCGATGACCACCGCCCGGTTCGTGCACTGCCCCGCCAGGCTCGTCCCGCCGCCCCGCGGCAGAATCGGGAGCGCCCGCTGCGCACAGAACTCCAGAGTCCGCAGCGCATCCTCAACACCCGCCGGGATCACCACACCCAGCGGCGCAACCTGGTACAGCGACGCATCCGTCGCGTACAGCATCCGGTTGTGCTCGTCGAAGCGGACCTCGCCCTTGATGGCGTTGGTCAGGTCGGCGGCGATACGCCGGAGGTCGGGCTCGGAGGGCCGTTGCGCGGCACTGTCGATCACCGGGAGAGAGGGCATCGGGGCCGGATCGTAGGGCCTCGATGGCGGCACCGGGCTTCCGCACGATGCGGCACGGCCCGGAATGGCAGCCTCAGCCATCGCTGGAACTACTGCATCCGCTCCAGCAGCTTCGCCGCTCCCGGATGCCCGAGCATCTTGCCCCGCTCTGCGAACTCGACCGCGTTCGCGCGGTCCCCCGCCCGCTCGAACCCCACGGCCGCGTCATACGCAAGCTCGCCGTCGGTCGGGGCCGCCAGGGATGCATCCGCCAGGGCCGCGGCCGCATCCGCCGGCCGCTGCAGCATGCCGTAGCACTCGGCGATCAACCGCACCACCTGCGGCTCCCGCCGCTGGGAGACCTCGATAGGGAGCAGGATCATCAGGGCGCGCTCCGGCTCGCCCTTGCGCTTGAGGGCGCGGGCCTCGATGAGGCGCCAATCGCGGCTCTCCGGCTGGAGGCCGCGGGCCCGGGCGATGTGCTGGAGGGCGATCCCGACGTTGTTCTCGCCCAGCGCGATGTCGGCCATCACGCCCCAGGCGTAGGCGTTGGTCGGGTCGAGGTTGGCCGCGCGGAGAAGGTTCGCTTTGGCCCCGTCCAGGTCGTTGAGCTTGCGCTGCACCAGCCCGAGATTCAAGGCGTAGGCGCTGCTGGCGGGGTCGGCCGTCTGTGCGGCGAAGAAGTGCTCGAGGGCCCGGTCCGGCTTGCCGGCGGTGTTGGCCACGAGCCCGGCGGCGAACTCGATCTTGCCCTCGCGCGGGCCGATCGCCAGCGCCTTCTCGTACTGGTCGTACGCCTCCGTGAACTTCTTCTGTGCGACAAGGTCCTCGGCGAGCGCGATCCGGATCTCCTGCTCCTCGGGGTGCTCCATCGCGGCCTGCCGCAGGATCGCTTCGGCCTTCCCCCACTCGCCCTCGTTCATGTACTTCCGGGCGCTGTCCAAGGAGGCCATGATCGATTCGTGCGACAGGGACTGCCGCCCGGTGTTCATCCCCGCGGCCACGCCGGGCTCCAGCCACCCCTGCTTCCACATGTAGACGACTCCGCCGGTCATGGCCAGGCAGAGGGTGCCGATAAGCAGCGTGAACAGCCGGCCCGGACGCGACCCGGCGGACTCGTCCACGGCCACGGGCTGCCGCCGGTCCCACCGCGTGGGCTGGCTGCGGGATTGGGGGCGGTCCTGCGGTGCGGGGGGGTTGGGTGCCATCGTTGGATTATCGACAGGAATAGACTGGCGCTTCCATGGCTGACGCGCAAAAACAACCTTCTTCTCGCCCGGAGTTGCCCAAGCAGTACAAACCCTCGGAGCACGAGCCCCGGGTCCGGGAACGCTGGGAAACATCCCGCGCTTTCCATGCCGACCCGGCGAGGGTCCTGCAGGACGGTTCGCGGCCGTACGCCATCCTGATCCCTCCGCCGAACGTGACCGCCCGGCTGCACCTCGGCCACGCCCTCAATAACACGCTCCAGGATGTCCTCGCCCGGGCCCACCGCATGATGGGCTACGAGACGCTGTGGATGCCCGGGACCGACCACGCGGGGATCGCCACCCAGACGGTGGTGGAGAAGCGGGTGCTCGCCGAGGAGGGCAAGCGGCGCACGGACTTCAAGCGCGAGGACTTTGTCGGCAAGATCCAGTCCTTCAAGGACGATTACGAGGCCCAGATCACCGACCAGCTCAAGAGGATGGGCTGCTCGTGCGACTGGGAACGCCAGCGCTTCACCATGGACGAGGTGTGCGCCCGGGCGGTGAACGAGGCCTTTTTCCGTCTGTTCCGCGACGGGCTCATCTACCGCGGCAAGCGTCTGGTGAACTGGGACCCGGTGACCCAGACCGCCCTCGCGGACGACGAGGTGGAGATGGAGGAGGTGGACGGCAAGTTCTACTACCTCCGGTATCCGCTGGTACACGGGCAGGTGGTCGCCGGGATGAAGCCCGGACCTAGCGATGACCAGGCTCTGGTGCCGGTGACATGGTCGGAACTGCGGGCCCGGGGTTATCCGGTGCCGGATGGGCCGGACTACGGCGAGGATCGTCAGGCCTTTGTGACCGTCGCGACCACGCGGCCCGAGACGTATCTGGGCGATACGGCCGTGGCGATCAATCCGCGCGATCCGCGGGCCAAGCCGCTCCGGGGGCTGCTCGTGGAACTTCCCCTCGTCGGCCGCATCATCCCCGTCATCGAGGATGACTATGTGGTGATGCCCCGCGCGATGGCCGAGGCGATGGGGGATGCAGCGGCCGCGGCCGATGCGAAGGCCGAGTTCGCCACCGGCTTCCTGAAGGTGACGCCCGCCCACGACCCCAACGACTTCGAGCTCGGGCGGAAACACGATCTGGCCCTGATCAATATCATGGCGCCGGATGCCAGCATCAGCGACAAGCATGGCTGGACGGACGTGGGCGATGCGGGGATCTTCCTGGGCAAAGGCCGCGAGGAGGCCCGCAAGCTCGTGGTCAAGGAGTTCCAGGCCCGGGGCCTCGTGGAGGACATTAAGCCGTACCGTCACTCGGTGGGGCACAGCTACCGCTCGCACGCGGCGATCGAACCGTACCTGAGCGACCAGTGGTACGTGCGGGTGACCGACCCGCGCTTGCGGGATGCAGCGCTGCGGGCGATGGCGGACGACCAGAAGACTTCCGTGGCCTCTATGGCGGCGGAGGTGTCGGACCTCGTTGCGACTGGCCACGAGGGCCGCAGCGAGGGCGATGGCGCCCTGCGAATCTTCCCGGAGCGGTACGCGCGGACGTACGAGACGTGGCACGTGAACATCCGGGATTGGTGCATCTCGCGGCAGCTCTGGTGGGGACACCAGATACCGGTGTGGCACAAACGCTGCATACTTGATGGGAAGTCGTGGGAGCATGAGTTGTCGCCGCCGACGGACACTGCCGGCGGCGAGGGACCCACCTTCGGCGACCTCATGATGGGAGAGGTCGACGGGGTCGCGGTGAGATATGTGAGACTGTCCGATGGCCTGAACGCCGACCCGACAAGGATGGTGCCGCTGGAACCAGGGCTGGAAGGCGAATATGACATCTATGTCTGCGCGGGTTCGCCGGACTTAGCTCTCAAATGGCACTTCGAAAGCACGGGTTTCACCCGCGACCCCGACGTCCTCGACACCTGGTTCTCCTCAGCCCTCTGGCCGATCTCAACCATGGGCTGGCCGGACCCCGCGAAGGCGCCGGACACGGACGGCATGCTCGAGGCCTTCAACCCCACGAGCGTCCTCTGCACCGCCCGCGAGATCATCACGCTGTGGGTCTCGCGGATGGTCATGTTCAACCGCTACTTCCGCGGGCAGGATCTCGGCATGGGCCCGGGCAACGGCCCCCTCCCCTTCCGCGATGTGTTCATC
>JAEYVB010000247.1 GCA_023429345.1 Planctomycetota bacterium | reverse complement strand
GAGCCCGTGCGATCGCGGTGGTCCGAGTAGGTGATGTTCCCCGTCCGCATAACGGCATGTGCCGAAAAACAAGGCTGCCCCGCAACAAAATTGCGTGTGCGCTCTCAAAAGCGATTGCGGGTTGTGCGGGAGGCGTTACTTTGGTATCGCCCCGTGGACATAGGCCGTGGGGCACCCCGAGCGATGGCCAGGCACGGTGTTCGGTCTGGCAGTACGCGCTCGTTGTCTTGGAAGTGAAAGGGACAGGAAGACATGAATCTGAAGACTCGTCTTGATGGCCACTTCGTGGCGTGCTCGGCGGTGGCGGCGGCCGCGGCCATGGGCGGCATGGCGCAGAACTCCGAGGCGGCGATCGTGTACAGCGGCGTCGTGAACCTCACAATCCCGGCCTCGACCAACGGCCTGTACATCAACGTCGTGAACGGCATGATCAACGAGCCCGGGAACACGGGCGGGGCGACGGTTCCGGGCTGGGACCTGAACCTCTGGGGCAGCTCTTCGCTGAGCTTCTTCAACCCCAGCACCCCTTCGGGCGGCGTGTACTACACCGGCGGCGGCACGACCGTCTCCGTGCTCGCGGGCGGCGAGACGATCGACGGCTCCGGCACCTGGGGCTCGAGCAACACGCAGTGGAACCCGACGGCGACCGGCATCGTCGGCTTCCGCTTCCAGAACGAGCTGACCAGCCAGGTTCACTACGGCTGGGGCCGCATCGTGAACAACGGCAGTTCCGACCGCCAGCTAGTCGAGTACGCCTACGAGGATGCCGCCGGCGTGGGCATCGTCGCGGGCGCGATCCCGACGCCGGGCTCCGCGGCCCTGCTGGCCGTGGGCGCTGCCGGCCTGGTCGGCCGCCGTCGCCGCTGAGGTGACTGTCTCGACTCCTGAAGACCACGCGTGGACGGCCCCCCGGGGCCGTCCATGTTTTTTCCCGCGGGGGGCGCTGCGCCACAGCGCTGGGGGCGCACCGCTAGGATCGGCCGATGTCGAACCGACGAGCATCGCGGCTGCTGATCGTGGGATGGGACGCGGCCGACTGGAAGCTGATCGACGCCCTGTTCCGGCACGGGCGCATGCCGAACCTGCGCCGACTGGTGGACGGCGGCGTGCGGGGGGATCTGGCGACGCTCGATCCCGCGCTCTCGCCATTGCTGTGGACCTCCATCGCGACGGGGAAGACCGCGGACAAGCACGGCATCCTCCACTTCGTGGAGCCGGAGCCCGCCACCGGGGAGCTGCGGGTGTCGATGGCGACCTCGCGGCGGACGAAGGCGCTCTGGAACATCCTGACGCAGGCGGGGCTGAAGACCAACGTGGTCTCGTGGTACGCGTCGCACCCGGCGGAGCCGATCTCGGGCGTGTGCGTGTCCAACCTCTTTCAGGAGGGAATGCCGGCAGCGCCGGACGGGGTCTGGCCGTTGCCGGAGGGGGCGGTGCATCCGGAATCGTGGAGGGAGCGGGTGGCTGAGCTGCGGCTGCACCCGGGGGAGCTCCGGCCCGAGGAGCTGCTGTCGCTCGTGCCGGGCCTGGGCGGCGTGGGATCGGCCGATGCGAGGATCGGCGTCCTGGCAAAGGAACTGGCGCGGTGCGCCTCGGTGCACAACGTCGCGACGGCGCTCCTGGCGGAGACGGCGTGGGACTGCACGATGGTCTTCTACGACACCATCGACGTGGTGGGGCACCACTTCATGCAGTACCACCCGCCCCGGATGGAGCATGTTTCGGAGCGTGATTTCGAGGTGTTCCGGCACGTGATGTTCGGCGTGTACCAGCTCCAGGACCTGATGCTGGGGACGCTGCTCGAGCTTGCCGGGCCGGGGACGACGGTGATACTGCTGTCGGATCATGGGTTTCACAGCGACGACCTGCGGCCGCGGGCGCAGGCGGCGCTGGACGACCCGCACGCGGCAATGGATGCGAGCTGGCACCGGCCAGTGGGCGTGCTGGTGATGGCGGGGCCGGGGGTTAAGGGCGGCGCGGGGGGTGGCGAGGGGGGCGGGGAGGGGGGCGGGGAGCGGGTGTTCGGGGCGAACCTGCTGGACATCGCGCCGACAGCGCTCACGCTGCTGGGTGTGCCGGTGGGGGGGGACATGGACGGGCGGGTGCTGGTGGAGGCGATGGACGGCGCGGCGGCCGCGGCGGTGGAGCGGGTTTTCAGCTGGGACGCGATCGAGGGCGAGGCCGGGCTGCACCCGGCGGACCTGCGGGTCGACCCTTTTGAGGCGCAGGATGCGATGCGGCAGCTGGCGGACCTTGGGTACGTGCGGGCGATGGGGGGGGATGCGGCCGAACGGCTGGAGTTTCTGAGGAGGGAGACGACGTTCAACCTCGCGGTGGTGTACATGACGACGCGGCGGGTGGGGGAGGCGGTGCCGCTGTTCGAGGGGTTGGCGCGGGAGCGGCCGGACGAGGCGCGGTACGTGCTGAACCTGATCCAGTGCTACATGGACCGCGGGCGGCACGCGGAGGCGCGGGCGGCGATCACGGCGCTGCTCGGGCACCATCCGGACCTGGCGGATGCGAAGATATTCCTGGGCGCGGCGCTGTTCTCGGAGGGGCGTATCACGGATGCGGTGGGGGTGCTGGAGGAGGCGGAGCGCGCGGGGGGCGGCGGGTCGCCGGACCTGAACTGCCTGCTCGGGACGGTGTACGTGTACGCGGGGCGGCTGGGGGATGCGGAGCGCGTGTTCGGGCGGGCGGTGGCGATCGATCCGCACAACGCCAAGGCGCACCTGGGGCTGGCGACGGTGGAGCTGAACCGGGAGCGGTTCGAGGGCGCGGTCGAGCATTGTCTGCGGGCGGTGGGGCTGCGGCACTTCTACCCCGATGCGCACCACACGCTGGGCGTGGCGCTGACGTGGATGAAGGATTGGGAGCACGCGATCAAGGCGTTTGAGGTGGCGATTTCGATGCAGCCGGGGCTGATCGACTCGCACCGGTACCTGGCGTCGATCTACCGGCACCTGCGGCGGCCGCTGGATGCGGCGAGGCACCGTGATATTGCGCAGCGGCTGATGGACGATCGGCGGGCGGGGGCTTCGAGCCTTGAGGATTCGGTCCGGGAGGCGCCGATGGGGCCGCAGGAATGGGTGCGGCGGCTGGGTCAGGCGGAGGCGTGACCGGAGGAGGGGACCTGGCGGGGGGGGCAAAATTGTCTTGTTCGGCGGGGGGGTTGGTGG
>JAEYVB010000143.1 GCA_023429345.1 Planctomycetota bacterium | reverse complement strand
CGTCTACACGGGGCAGCACTCGGCGTTCCACAAGCGCCGGCACGGCAGCGCGACGCACGGGATCCCGGCGGAGCGGTTCGTGGTGTTCAGCCAGAACCACGACCATGTCGGCAACAGGATGCTGGGCGAGCGGCCGACGGTGCTCATCCCGCGCGAGAAGCTGAGGCTCGCGGCCGCGGCGACGATCCTCTCGCCGTTTGTGCCGCTCCTGTTCATGGGGGAGGAGTACGCCGAGACAGCGCCCTTCCTTTATTTCATCAGCCACACCGACGCCGAGCTGGTCGAGGCGGTGCGGAGGGGCCGCCGCGAGGAGTTCGCCGAGTTCCACGACGGCGGGGAAGCGCCCGATCCGCAGGCGGAGGCGACGTTCCGGAGCTCGAAGCTCGATCACTCGCTGGCGGCGCGGGAGGGGCATCGGGAGGTGCTGGCCTTCTACAAGGAAGTACTCGCGGCGCGGCGGACGATCCCGGCCCTCGCATCGCTCGACCGGAACCGCCAGCATCTGCAACCGAACGAAGGGGACCGCACGCTCTTGATTCACCGCTGGACCGACGACCCGGCCCGGAGGGGCGCGGAGGCACTGCTGTTCTTCAACTTCGGCGAGCATGAGGCGGCCGCGGCCGTCCCCGAGCTTCGTCACAGCTCCCCGGCGTCGTGGGCGCTCGTGCTGCACTCGGGGGAGGCCCGATTCGGCGGCTCGGGGGCGTCGCTCCCGGGGGGCATGAAAGCCGGGAGGGGCGACTCGCTCCGGGGGCCCCCCCTCTCCTTTGCTTTGTACACCAGCGAGCCCCCCTGAATGGACCGGTACCTCTGCATCCACGGACACTTCTATCAGCCCCCGCGCGAGAACCCGTGGCTCGAGGCCGTCGAGCTGCAGGATTCGGCGTACCCCTACCACGACTGGAACGACCGGATCACCGACGAGTGCTACGCCGCCAACGCGCGGTCGCGCATGCTCGGCGCGGACGGGCGCATCGAGCGGATCGTCAATAACTACGAGTGGATCAGCTTCAACTTCGGCCCGACGCTGCTCTCCTGGATGGAGGCGAAGCGGCCGGAGATCTACCGCATGATCCTCGAGGCCGACCGCGTCAGCGCTGGGCGGTTCGGAGGGCACGGCAACGCGATCGCGCAGGGGTACGGCCACATCATCCTGCCGCTCTCGAACGACCGGGACCGCCGCACGCAGGTGCTCTGGGGCATGGGGGACTTCGAGCGCCGCTTCGGACGACGGCCGGAGGGGATGTGGCTGCCGGAGACGGCCGCCAACACGGCGAGCCTCGAGGCGCTCGCGGAGCAGGGGATCGCGTTCACGATCCTGGCGCCCCGCCAGGCGCGGGCCTTCCGCCGCATCGGCGAAGAGAAGTGGACCGAGGGCGCGGGCGTCGACCCCAGCCGGGCGTACCTGTGCCGGCTCCCCTCGGGCCGGACGATCAACCTTTTCTTCTACGACGGGCCGGTGTCGCAGGCGGTGGCGTTCGAGAAGCTGCTGGAATCCGGCGAGAAGTTCGCGGGGCGGCTGCAGACGGCCTTCGACGAGGGCCGGGACTGGCCGCAGCTCGTCCACATCGCGACCGACGGCGAGACCTACGGGCACCACCACCGGCACGGGGACATGGCCCTCTCCTACGCGCTGCACCACATCATCGATCGGGATATCGCCCGCATCACCAACTACGGGGAGTTTCTCGCGCTGCACCCGCCCACGCACGAGGCGAGACTCGTCGAGGACAGCTCCTGGAGCTGCGTGCACGGGATCGAGCGGTGGCGCTCCGACTGCGGGTGCAGCACCGGCGGGCATGCGGGGTGGACCCAGGCGTGGCGCGGGCCCCTAAGGGCGGCGCTCGACTGGTTGCGGGATGAGCTGGCCCCCCGGTACGAGGAGGCGGCCAGGGCCCTGCTGAAGGACCCCTGGGCCGCGCGTGACGGGTACATCGCCGTGGTGCTCGACCGATCGCCCGAGAGCGTTGCCGCGTACTTCACGGAGCACGCGGCGCGGCCGCTCTCCGAGGGGGAGCAGGTCCGCGCCCTGGAACTGCTGGAGCTCCAGCGGCACGCGATGCTCATGTACACGAGCTGCGGCTGGTTCTTCGACGAGATCTCGGGGATCGAGACGGTGCAGGTGATCCAGTACGCCGGGCGCGTCGCGCAGCTGGCGGCGGATGTGCTCGGGACGGACCTCGAGGCGGGGTTCAAGGAGCGGCTGGCGGCCGCCCGGAGCAACGTGCCCCGGCACAAGGACGGCCGGTGGATCTACGATCACTTCGTGAAGCCGGCGATCGTGGACCTCAAGACGGTGGGCGCCCACTACGCCATCAAGAGCCTGTTCGCGGCGGCGGGCGAGGTGGAACCGGTGTACTGCTACGACGCGACGCGGGAGGATGAGCAGCGGCTGACCGCCGGCCGCGCCAAGGCCCTGGTCGGGCGGGCGCGGCTCACCTCGCGCATCACCCGGGAGAGCGCGACGCTGACCTACAGCGCCCTGCACATGGGGGACCACACGATCGTCGGCGGCGTGCGGGAGTACGGCGGGGAGGAGAGCTACGGGAAGCTCCGGGCCGAGGTCAAGGCGGGCTTCGACAGCGCCGACTTCGCCCAGATCATCCGGGCGATGGACACCGCCTTCGGCGAGTCCAACTTCGGCCTGCGGCGTCTCTTCAAGGACGAGCAGCGCGAGATCGCGGGGATGATCATGGAGGGGACGCTCCGGGAGGTCGAGTCGGCCTACCGGCAGATTTACACGAACCACGCCCCGCTGCTGAAGTTCTCGGCGAGCCTGTCGCTCAAGCCGCCGGAGCCGCTCCAGGCGGCCGCGCGGTACGTGCTCGACTCCGAGATCCGGCGCGGTCTCCGCCCCTGGGCGATGGACCTCGAGCGCGTGCGCACGGCCCTGGCCGAGGCGGAGGGGCAGAACGTCGAGCTGGACACCGCGATGATCGCCTACCAGCTGGCGGCGCTCCTGGCGAGCCTCGCCGACTCGGTGATGGAGCGCCCGGGAGATATGGACGCCCTCCGCTCGCTGCGCGACTTCTCGGCGCTCGCGGCGGAGCAGGACTTCGAGGTCCGGCGCTGGAAGCCCCGCAACGCCGTCTGGGAGCTGGGCCACGCCGAGCTGCCCCGGCGCCGCCACGACCCGGGACAGTCCGAATGGGTAGAAGTATTCTTCGATCTGGCCCGGCACCTCAACGTCAGGGTGGATTGAATGGCCGCCAT
Source organism: Planctomycetota bacterium (assembly GCA_023429345.1). Taxonomy (GTDB): domain Bacteria; phylum Planctomycetota; class Phycisphaerae; order Phycisphaerales; family UBA1924; genus JAEYVB01. The sequence continues at coordinate 5,133 of JAEYVB010000143.1, read as the reverse complement.
GCGCGCTCCCACCTCGACGTACCGGCTCCAGTTCGGCGGCGGCTTCGGGCTGGCGGAGGCCGCGGCCGTGCTGCCGTACCTCGCCCGCCTCTGCATCAGCGATGTCTACGCCTCGCCGCTGCTGGCGGCGCGGCCGCAAAGCACGCACGGCTACGACGTCACCGACCCGACGCGGGTCAACCCCGCGCTGGGCGGTGAGGAGGGCTTCGCCGCCTTCTCGGCGCGGCTGCGCGAGAACGACCTCGGCCTGCTGCTCGACATCGTCCCCAACCACATGGCCGCGCACCGGGACAACCGCTGGTGGTGGGATGTGCTGCTCCGGGGCCGCGAGTCGCCGCACGCCGAGTGGTTCGACATCGACTGGGAGCGGGGGGGCGGGCGGGTGGTCCTCCCCGTCCTGGCGGGCCCGCCCGAGGAGGTGCTCCGCCGGGGTGAGCTGACCATCGACGCCGACCGGGACCCGCCGGAGTTCGTCTACTTCGAGCACCGATTCCCGCTCGCCGGGGCGCGGCCGGGTGAGAAGGCCGACGTCGCGGGCCTGCTTGGGCGGCAGCACTACGAGCTGATCCACTGGCGCGAGGGGCCGCGGCGGGTGAACTACCGGCGTTTCTTCGATATCGGCGACCTGGTCGGCGTGCGGCCGGAGGTGTCGGCGCAGTTTGAGGCGTCGCACGCGCGGATCGCGAGAATGGCGAGCGAGGGGCAGATCGCGGGCGTGCGCGTCGACCACATCGACGGCCTGGCCTCGCCGGAGGAGTACCTCGCCGGGCTCTTCGAGGCGCTCGACCAGGGGGAGGGCGCGCCGTACATCGTCGTCGAGAAGATCCTCGGCCCCGACGAGGAGATCCCCTTCGGCTCGGCGACCGCGGGCACGACCGGCTACGACGTCCTCAACCTCCTGAACGCCCTCTGGGTGGACGAGGACGGCTACCGCTCGATCCGGGAGGATGCCCGCAAGCGGCTGGACCTGCGCGAGTTTGCCGACGAGGCCGTCGCCTGCAAGCGCCGGGCGATCGAGCGGCTTTTCCCGGGCGACCTTGCGGCGCTCGCGGGCGTGGCGGCGGCTGCGGTCGACCGCCCGGCCGCGCCGATCGCCGAGGCCTTGGCGGCGCTCACCGCCTCGCTGAGCGTCTACCGGACGTACTTCGAGCCCGGCCGCATCCGCGAGGAGGATCTGGATGTGCTGCGCGCGGCCGAGGACGACGCGGCCGACCGCAACCCCGAGCTCGCCGACGACATCGGGCGGCTGGTCGACCTCGTCTGCGACCCCGAGCAGAAGCACCACGCCTTCATCCTCCGCTGGCAGCAGTTCACCGGCCCGGTGATGGCCAAGGGCGTTGAGGACACGGCGCTCTACCGCCACACCGCCCTGGTCTCGCTGAACGAGGTGGGGGGGCACCCGGGCTCGGTCGCGGGCGCGGTGGAGCGGCTTCACGAGAAGACCGCCGGCATCCGTCGCTTCGGCCGGACGCGCATGAACGCGACCTCGACGCACGACACCAAGCGCAGCGAGGATGTCCGCGCCCGGATCAGCGCGATCTCGGAGTTCCCCGACCTCTGGATCCCCGCGCTCGACCGACTGCTCCGCGCCAACAGCGCCGCGACCCTCCGCGACCGCGTGCTGCTAATGCAGACCCTCGTCGGCGTGTGGCCGCTCGAGGGGAAACCCGACGCCGCCCTGGGGGATCGCGTGGCGGAGTACATGGTCAAGGCCGCCCGCGAGGCCGGGCTGGAGACGAGCTGGACCGACCCGGATGCGGCCTACGAGTCCTCGCTGCGGGAGGCGGCGGGCGCGATGATCGCCGCCTTCGAGCGGTCGGAAGAGGCGCGGGCGGTCCTGGAAGCCGCCGCGTTCTTCGGGGCGCTCAACTCCCTGTCGCAGACGCTCCTGAAGCTCACAATGACGGGCGTGCCGGACATCTACCAGGGGAGCGAGCTCTGGGACTTCAGCCTCGTCGACCCCGACAACCGCCGCCCGGTCGATTTCGCGCTGCGGGAGCGGCTGTTGGCTGGGATCGAGGACCGCGCCCGCGCCGACCGCGAGGGCCTCTTCCGCGAGCTCCTGGGGAGCTGGCGCGATGGGCGGATCAAGCAGTACCTGACCTGGACGCTCCTGCGGGCGCGGCGGGAGGACCGCAAGCTCTTCCTCGAGGGGACCTACCTGCCCCTGCGTGCCGCCGGCGACCACCACGAGCGCATCGTCGCCTTCGAGCGCCGCTACCCGGACCGCTCCTTCATCGCCATCGGCACGCGGCTGCTCTCGCCCGTGCTGCTGGAGCGCACGCTCCCGGCCGATCCCGCGGCGTGGGCCTCCACGTTCCTCGAGCTCCCCGGCAGCGCGCCGCGCGCCTGGCGCGACCTCTTCTCCGGGCGCACGCTCGCCGCGGGGCCCTTCGGCATCCCGCTGGCGGAGGCCTTCGCGCTCGCGCCCTTCGCGGCGCTCGAGCCGGCCTGAGCCGCCGAGCCGCCGCGGCAGCGCCGCGCTGCGCGCCACCTAGACTGCCGCCCACCCCCTTCCCGGAGGAGCTCCATGGCGGGCACGCCTTCCTGCGACATCGCGATGATCGGCCTGGCGGTGATGGGCCAGAACCTCGCCCTCAACATCGCCGACCACGGCTACACCGTCGCGGTCTACAACCGCACTACCGCCGTCACCGACGCCTTCATCGAAGACCACCGGGCCCACTTCTCGGGCAAAACCCGCGGCGGGCTGGTCCCCGCGGCCGACCTCCCCGAACTGGTCGCGCTGCTCACGCGCCCGCGGAAGCTCATCCTCCTGGTCAAGGCCGGGGCCCCGGTCGACGCCGTGATCGACGGCCTCACGCCCCTGCTCGAGGCGGGCGACATCATCATCGACGGCGGCAACAGCCACTGGGAGGACACCATCCGCCGGGAGAAGGCCCTCAAGGAGCGGGGCCTGCTCTTCATCGGCTCGGGCGTCAGCGGGGGGGAGGAGGGCGCCCGCTTCGGCCCCTCGCTCATGCCCGGGGGCGACCGCGCCGCCTACGAGCACATCCGCCCGATCTGGGAGGCCATCGCCGCCAAGGTCGACGCCGCCACCGGCCGGCCGCTGGTCGGGGCAGCGCCGGGCCGGCCTGTCGCGCCCGCCCCCGGTGTTGTCGCCGAGCCCTGCGCTGTCTGGATCGGGGAGAACGGCGCCGGGCACTACGTCAAGATGGTCCACAACGGCATCGAGTACGCCGACATGCAGATGATCTCGGAGGCCTACGAGCTGCTCCGCGCGGTGGGCGGCCTCGCCCCCGCCGAGATCGCGGAGGTCTTCGCCCGCTGGAACACCGGCGAGCTCGACAGCTTCCTCGTCGAGATCACCGCCGACATCCTCCGCCAGAAGGACCCCGTCACCGGCGCCCCCTTCGTCGACATCGTGCTGGATGCCGCGGGGCAGAAGGGCACGGGCAAGTGGACCAGCCAGTCGGCGCTCGACCTGGGCATCCCCGCCGCCACCATCGCCGAGGCGGTCTTCGCCCGCGCCCTCTCGGCGCTGAAGGAAGAGCGGGTCGCCGCCAGCGCCATCCTCGCGGGCCCCGCCCAGGCGCCCGCATCCCTCCTCCCCGCCGACCAGCGCGGCCGCTTCGTGGATGCGGTGGGCAGCGCCCTCTACTGCTCCAAGGTCTGCTCCTACGCCCAGGGCTTCCAGCTCATGGCCGCGGCCGGCGCGCACTACGGCTGGTCGCTGGACTTCGGCTCGATCGCCATGATCTGGCGCGGCGGGTGCATCATCCGCGCCCGCTTCCTCCAGCACATCAAGGAGGCCTACAGCGCCGCCGCCCCCCCGGCCAACCTCCTCCTCGCCCCCTACTTCGCCGACGCCATCCGCCGCGGCCAGGAGGACTGGCGCTCGGTGGTCGCGACCGCGGCCCGCGCCGGGGTGTGGTCGCCCGCCTTCTCCTCGGCCCTGGCCTACTACGACGGCTACCGCGCCGCGCGGCTCCCCGCCGCGCTCCTCCAGGCCCAGCGGGATTATTTTGGGGCCCACACCTACGAGCGGGTCGATCAACCCCGCGGGCGCTTCTTCCACCTCGACTGGCCCGAGCCCCCCCACGCGCGCCCGCAGGTGGAGGTGCGCTGACGGACCTCCGGGAACCCCGCGATGAGCCGACCCACCGCCAACCGCCTCGTCTCTCGCCCCGTCGAGGTGCACACCGCCCCGCCGGTTGAGATCCCCGCCGCCGTCCCCGGGGCCTCCCCCGCGCCCCCCCTCACCCTGCGCACGCCGCGGCTGCTCCTCCGCCCGCTTCTCGAGAGCGACCGCGGGGCCTACCTGGCCGCCGCCGCCGCGAGCCGCGCCGAGCTCGACCGCTTCCTGCCCCTGCACATGGACGGTGATGGAGCGAAGGAGAGCGACGGGGCGATGTTCGAGCGGCAGCTCACGCTGGCCCGGCTCGGCGCGAGCGGCGCCCGCGACTGGGTGCGCTTCGTCTGCATCCTCGGGGGCGATGGGGGGGGGCGGGAGCACGCCATCGTCGGCGGCGTCAACCTCCAGTCGATCTCCCGCGGCCTCGACTGGCGGGCGGAGATCAACTTCTGGATCGCCACCCCTTTCGCCGGGCGGGGCCTGGGCCGGGAGGCGGTGGGCGCGGTCGCCGCCCACGCGTTCGCCGACCTGCCGCGGGGCCTGGGCCTCACCGAGCTGCACGCCTGGATCACCGGCGACAACGCCAAGAGCGCTGCCCTGGCCGCCGCGCTGGGCTTCCGCCGCGCCGGCGAAGAGAAGACCTACCTCCTCACCGATGAGCGGAGCTGGGTGCTGCACGACCTGTGGGTGCTGCGCGCGGCTGCGCCGGCCTGATCGGATGAGCAGCGCCGAGCGCCCGCCCTCGAGCGCCGGGGCACCCTACAACTCCCCCGTGGACCTCCCCCCCTGGCTGCCGGTCGCGCTGGCCTGGCACGCGCTGGCCAGCGCGGCCGCGTTTGTCCTCTACGCGTACGACAAGCGCTGCGCGGCCCGCGGCGCGTGGCGCATCCCGGAGCGGCGGCTGCACGCCGCGGAGCTCCTGGGCGGGTGGCCGGGGGGGATCGCAGCGCGGGCGCTCCTGCGGCACAAGTCGCGCAAGCGCGGGTTCCGCGTGGTCTCGTGGGCGATCATCGCCCTGCACGTGCTGGGGTGGCTCG
>JAEYVB010000126.1 GCA_023429345.1 Planctomycetota bacterium | reverse complement strand
TCCTGATGCTGACCTACAGCCCGGTCACCGGTGCGCTCTGGCCGGTGGTCGAAAGCTACGTCAGCGGCGGGCGGAGTGGTCAACGCCTCCGGTCGGCGCTGGGCCGGTTCAATATCACGTGGTCGATCGCGGTGGTCGCCGGGCTGGTGGTCATCGGCCCAACGGTGAAAGCCTACGCCGCGGAACTGATCGCTTCGCTGGCGTTGCTGCACCTGCTCTCGGTGGTCCTCGTGCGACAGATGGGCCGCGAGCCGGGCCGCCACCTCCACGAGGAGCATGAGCCGCACCCGGTTGTGTACGTGCAGTTGCTGACCACGTTCCGGATCCTGTTGCCGGTGAGCTATTTGGTCTTCACGGCGTTCAACCCCTACATGCCCACGCTGCTCCGAGATGTGGGCCTGCGCGGCGCCTGGCTGGCGCCCTTTGCCGCGATGTGGGCCGCGGCCCGGGTCTTGAGCTTTGTCGTCCTTGAGCGCTGGCACGGATGGCAGGGACGCTGGTACCCGATCGTGGCGGGGGTTGGGGGCCTGATGGGCGGGTTTGGGGTTGCCCTCCTGGCGCCGATGCTGGGGGAGGGGCCGCTCGCCCGAGGTCTACTCCTGGCCGGGTTGTTCGGCTTCGGAACCGGTATGGCCCTCATCTACACGGGCGCCCTCTACTACGCCCTGGAGGTGGGCAACGCCGAGGTCGATGCCGGGGGGAAGCACGAGGCGTTGATCGGGGTCGGATACACCTTCGGACCTATCTGCGGCCTGGCGGCGATGGGGATCGTCGGAACCGGACCGGATCAGGGGAGCGGCCCCAGCTTCGAGGTCGTCATGCTCGCCCTTGTTGGGGTGATTGCCCTTGCCGCCGTGACCTATGCCGGGTGGCGGTCCTGGCGAGTCGCCCGAACAGCCGGGGAACCGGGCCGGAAAGAACCGCGTCAGACATCCTGAAGTATGAAGGGGGACCCCGAATCGGCCGTAAAGGACGATCATGAGGGTCCGGTATGATGGTTTGCCGCCGGGCAGGCCTCGCGAATGGAATCTACAGCCCGGCGTGGTCGATCCAGTCATGGAAGGCTGGAAGCACGCGGGAATGGTCGGATAACGCGGGGCGCCCGCCTCAGCAGCGGGACCCCGAGGGGCAAGACATGCGTCAACTTGGAAAGCGTGGATGGATCCTCGGGGGTATCGGGGCCGTGCTGCTCGCCGCGCCGGCGCTCGACGCCCGGGCTTTCCCGGCCCAGCCTCAGGCGCCGTCCGCCGTGGCGAACGCCGCGGGCGCGGCGATGTCGAGCCAGGAATGGGCCGCGAAGGTCTGGCGGGCGGCCGCCAGCGGCAATGAAGAGCAACTCCAGGCGCTCCTGGCCGATCCGCCGGTGACCGACGAGAGCTACAGCGAATCACTGAAGCAGCTCGAGTCGCACATTGAGGCACGCGAAACCAAGCGTACCGAGCGGCTGGAGAAGGTCAGCGAGCGGCTCGACGAGCAGATGGCCGAGGCGACGAGCGACCTGGGGATCTCCGTCGCGCTGCAGTCCGCCATCGAGCTCAACATGCTCAGCAAGGACAAGGCCGCAGCGCTGGCCGACCCGCGGGTCAAGGAGCTGATCGCCAAGGCGGAGACGGCCGCCAAAGCCGCCGAGGACCGCGGCGACTGGCTCACGGCCAACGACCTCTTCTACCGCCTCGAACTCCTGATGGAGGAGAACGGGACGTACAAGGAGGATGTGCGCCGCGAGACTCAGCGTCTGGCGATGATCCGCATGTACGCCCCCGAGCGGCTCTGGGAGCTGCGCAATGCGCGGCGGAACGCCGAGATCGAGTGGCGCAAGACGCACCCGAACGATTCCGCCGACGACCAGCCCGAGGATGAGGAGGGCAAGAAGGTCGACGAACTCAAGCCCCTCCCCCCGTACAACCCGATGGGCGACGATTTCCGCGAGAAGCTCGCCGGCATCGACGAGGGTCTGGTGCTCGGCGGCGTCGCCCGAGCCTACACCCGCCACGTCGAACGGGTCCGAATGGCGGAAATCCTCCGCGGCGGCCTCCAATCGGTGAAGACCCTGGTCACCACGGAGGACCTCCACCCGGCGTTCCCGGGCCTTAAGAATCCCGACGCCCGCCGCGCGATGCTCGACTTTCTCGAACGGGAATCGAACAACGTCGAGAACGCCGCGCCCTCCGACCTGTCGAACCTCACCCGCAAGCTCGTCGAACACAACGAGCAGTCGGTGAAGCTCCCCAAGGAAGCGCTGCTGCACGAGTTCGGAAACGGCGCCATGACGGCTCTGGACGAGTTCAGCGCGATCATCTGGCCCGACGAGATCCGCCGGTTCAACAAGAGCACGCAGGGCAAGTTCGTCGGCATCGGCGTCCAGATCGAGATGGACCCGCTCTACAACATCAAGGTCGTCACGCCTCTGGACGGCACACCCGCGGCCAAGGCGGGCATCCGTTCGGGCGACATCATCAAGGGCGTGAACGGCACGAGCACGGAGGGCTTCTCGATCGACCAGGCGGTGGATGTGATCACCGGCCCGATCAACACGCCGGTGACCGTGACCGTAGAGCGTCAGGTGGCCGACGAGGACGGCGAGACCAAGAAGGTCGAGATCGACTACCAGCTCACCCGCGCCGAGATCGAGGAGGCCACCGTCAAGGGCTGGCGCCGCGTCGGGAACGCCGAGGATGCGTGGGACTGGTACATCGATCCGGAGTCGAGGATCGGGTATGTCCGCCTCACGAAGTTCGCCGAGAAGACCGACCACGAGTTCGACCGCGCCATCGACAAGATGCGCGAGGACGGGCTGAACGGCCTGATTCTGGACCTCCGGTTCAACCCGGGCGGGCTCCTGGAGCAGGCCGTGGCAATCACGAGCCGGTTCGTCGACCGCGAGAAGGCCCGCAACTTCGGCGGCAATGTGGTTACCACGCACACCAAGGACGGAACCATCCAGCAGACCGAGCGCGCCGAACGCGGCCGTGCTCGGCTGGCGGGGCTCCCCGTGGTGGTCCTGGTGAACGAAGGGTCGGCCTCGGCCAGCGAGATCGTCTCGGGCGCCCTCCAGGATTACGCTCGGGCGGGCGACGCCAAGGTGGTGGTGATGGGCCGCCGCAGCTACGGCAAGGGCAGCGTGCAGAACGTCTGGGGCCTGGGGGCGGGCAACGCCGCCATCAAGGTGACCACACAGTACTATCACCTGCCGGGCGGTCGGATGATCCACAAGCTCCCCGAGGCCAGCGAGTGGGGCGTCGAGCCCAACATCGCGGTCGAGATGCTCCCCAAGCAGATCACCGATGCCCTCATCCTCCGCCAGAACGCGGATCTCCCGGAAGGAGTCGAGGCCGGGCCGGGCGGCCGCGAGAAGGCCAACCCCGACGACCTCATCACCGAGGGGACAGACCTGCAGCTCGCCAATGCCCTGGTGCTGCTCAAATCGCAGGCGATCGCCACCACGGACAAGGCGGTGGTGCAAGGCCGCTTCCCAACCGATAAGAACTGATTCCTCGCTCGATAGCCAAGACCAGGGCTCCGGGGGACGACTCCGGGGCCCTGTTTGTTCTTAGGAGCGGCGGGCCCTAGTCCTCGTCGTCGTACTCGAAGCTGGGCCTGAAGGGGGGTACCGGCTTCCTCATTCCGATACTGACGATCAGCCCCGTCATGACCCAGACCGTGATCATGCTCGTTCCGCCGTAGCTCACGAACGGTAGCGTGACCCCGATGATGGGCATCAGCCCGATGTTCATGCCCACGTTCACCAGCACCTGGGCACCGATGAACCCGGCAAGCCCCACGGGCACGAGCCGGCCGAAGGGATCCTTGCACAGCGCCGCGGTCCAGAGCGCCCCCAGAAGCCACGCGAGATAGAGCCCCAGGACCGCGATCCCGCCCAACAGGCCAAACCGCGTGCAGATCACCGAAAAGATCATGTCGTTGTGCCGCTCGGGGAGGCGATTGAAACGGAGCAGCACCCGCGCGTGGGCCCCGGAGTTGCCGGCGATCCCGCCCGCCCCCACCATCGTCTGCGCGGTGAACGACTGAAAGTTGATGTCGGCAGCGCCCTCGCGGCTTCCCTGCACCTGGCTGATCATCGCCTGGATACGGGCCTTCTGGTGCGGCTTGAGCACGGGGTAGGCCGCGGGCGCCGCCAGGGCGGCGAGCAGGACGATGATGGCCAGGTGCCGCAGCCGCGCGCCGGCCGCGGCCAGCATGGCGAAGAGGGCGGGGACGAAAAGCAGCGCGTTCCCGAGGTCGGGCTCGAGAGTGATCAGGCCGATGGGGATGCACGCGATGACGCCCAGCGGAACAAGCCCCAGGAACTTCCGGTGAGTGCGGCGGTAACGGAGGTACTGCGCGATGACCAGGACGAAGGAGACCTTGGCGAGTTCCGCGGGCTGCAGCCGGAACACCTTCAGATCGATCCAGCCGCGGGCGCCGTTGATCGGCCGCACAATGCTCTCGGGAACGAAGGGGATAAGGAGGAAGATCAGGAGCCCAATGCTGAGCACCATTGCCGGCCAGGCCAGGTATTGCAGCCAGCGATAATGCGGCAGCACGACGACCGCGGCCGCGAACACCCCGAGTCCGAGGTAGACGAGTTGGCTCGTCGCCTGGGCCGCCAGCCCCGCGGCCTCGCCGTCGAGCTCCCCCCAACGCAGGGCGACGTCGATCGAATACACGCCGAGAAGCGAGAGCACGAGCGCAGCGCCCGCGCATATCCACCCCGGATGGAACAGGCTGATGCGCCAGCGCGGCGCGTGCGCATCAAGGACATACGGGCGCGGCGCCGACCGGGCGGCGAGGACGCTCACAGGTAGCCCTCAGCGCGGAGGGCGTGGATGATCTGGCTCACGATCGGGCCGGATACTTTGCCCCCGGACCCGGCGTACTCCATCATGACCGAGATGGCGTAACGCGGCCGGTTCTCGCCGGCCCGCCCGACCAGCACGACGAACCACGAGTGATCCCCGGAGCGCAGGGCGCGGACGCCGACCGGAAGGGCGGGGTCCTCGATGGCGGCCTCGTACAGCGGGTCGCCCGGGCGGGCCATGAGGGTCGGGGCCTGCGCGGTGCCGGTCTTCCCCCAGACCTGCACGTGCGGATCGGTGAAGTGCTGGACGCGCGCCTTCGCCTCGCCCAGGCCCACATCAACATGATGTCCCGTCCCCCGCTGGTCGTTCACCGACAGCGCAAGGCCCTCGAGCGCCTCTTTGAGCGCCCGCGGGTGCAGCCCGAGGTCCTGCACTTCGGGTGTCCCGTCGGAGGCGATCACGTGCGGCATGATGCGGACACCATTGCGCCCGAGAGTCGCGAAGGCGTCCGCGGCGTGCAGCGGCGTCCAGGCCACCGGTCCCTGGCCGATGCCCATCTGGATGGCGTCCTGCGGGCTGACGTTTCCGGGGGCGCTGGCGAGCGCCGGGTATCCCCCGGGCCGCGTGCCGAGAAAGCCTGGAGATTCGAGGTGGTCGCCGAGCCCGAGCTTCCAGGGCTGGCCGACGCCGAACATCCGGTACGCCCGGGTGATCCCCTCCGGCCCCATCCGCTGCCCGAGCGTGAAGAAGTAGATGTTGCACGACACCATCAGGGCCTCGGGGCCGTTGGGCTCGTGTCCGAGCCAGGCCGTGTGCGTGGTGTGGTACTGCTTGAAAGCCCAGCAGCGGAACTGGTCGGGCTTGTTGGGGAAGAGGAACCCGGTGCAGTCGATCGGCACATCGAGGTTGAGCTTTCCCTGACCTGCCGCGGCGACGAGCACCAGAGCCTTGGCGATGGACCCGGGCGGGTACGGCCGCGTCACCGACCGGTCCAGCCACGGCAGGTTCACCGCTTCGTTCCACGGGTCGTCGAAGATCGCTGCGGGGCTATCGCTGAGGGTCTTGAGCGGGATCGAGGGCGTGCTCACCATCGCGAGGATGTCGCCGCTGTCGATCTCGATCACCACCGCCCCGCCGTTCAGCGGCGTGCCCACCGGCACCGTGGGGTTCTCCTCGCCGTGCCAGGCCTGCGCGACCGCGAGGCCCAGTTCCGGGGACATCGCCGCCTGGACACGGGCCTGCAGCATCACGTCCAGGGTCAGCCGCACATCCCGACCGACGACGGGCTGGTTGGGCTGCCAATCCTTGCCCGTTTCGAGTTCGGAGATCTTCAGCCCCCGGAGACCCCGGAGTTGCTGCTCCTGCGACTCCTCGATCCCGCCCTGTCCGGCGAGGTCGTTGTCGCGGTACTCGCCCCGGTCCATGCGGCGGGCAAGGGCGCTGAGGTCTGCGGATGTCAGCACGCGCTCCGCGAACTCGGGATCGGTCCGGAGCCTCTCGCGGCGACGTTCCCGGTGCCCCATGGTGACATCACCGCCGGCGGTCTTGCGGTCGGCGTTAGCCCCCTCCACGACCCGGCCGAGGATGTGGTACGCCACACCCCGGGTCTCGATCTCGAGGGTAGTTTGCGGTTTGGCCATCGGCCCGGGGAGTGTCGAAAGGTCGACCCCGACCCGGACCGTCTCGTAGGGGTACTCGCGGTCGCCGGTGTGGTCGACGCTCACGCCGGGCAGGAGCGGCACGCTCCGCGCCTCGGACCCTCCGTCCGGCGTGGGAACCGCCAGGTCAACGCTCTGCTCCGCAAGACGCATGAGCTCGAAAGCCACGGCATCGGGGATGCGGGCCAGCACGGGGTGAGGCGAGCGCTGCTCGGCGATCGGCGCATCCACCTGCCGGTGGACCTCCTCCTCCGTCGCGGCCGTGATCTCCTCACCGGCCGCAAGGCGCGACTCGAGGCGTAGCTCCAGCCTGCGGGTCACTATGGAGTTCGAGCGCAGCTCAACGCGGCGGATGATCTCCTGCCGCCGCTCCTGGATCGTGGCCGGATCGGTCCCCGAGACCTGGGACACGCGGTCCCACATCTGGTCGATGTGGGCCTGGAAGATCGGGATGTACTGGTCGACGATCGCCTGCCGCTCCTCAGGAGCGAGCTTGTACCACTGGCCGGCGTGGGCCCTCTTGGCCGCGCGTGCGGCCTGGGCAATGGCCCAGTCGCCGGTGATGACCCGGAAATCGACCGAGAGCTCAAAGCTGGGCCGGTCCTGCGCGAGGACCCGTCCCTTCCGGTCCAAGATCTTGCCGCGGGAGGTGGGGAGCCAGTCCCAGATGACCAGGCGGGATTCCGCCTTCTCCCGCAGGTCGGCCCCCCGGACGATCGTCAGCCGCCCGATCTGGCCGACCAGGATCAGCATCACGAGCGCGACCACCCCGGCCAGCAGCAGCAGGCGACGGTGGAACATGCTGAGGCCGATGGATCCGACGGGCATGGGGGTCCGATGATAATCGGCACGGGACGTGCCCCATCCCGAGCGGACAGTTTCACCACACCGTGAGGCGTAAACCCTGCGCTCCTGGCGGGGGCCGGAGCCGATAAAAACGAAGCGGGCCCCCGCCGGAGCGAGGGCCCACCGTTGATTCTCGTCAAGGCGGGTCGGTAAGGCTCACCAGCCGCCACCGCCCTGATTGCCATAGCCGCCGCGGCCACCGCCGCCTCCACCGCCCCATCCGCCGCCGCCACCGCCGCCCCGGCGACCTCCGCCGCCGAAGCCGCCGCCGGAACGCTGCTCCCGCGGGCGGGCCTCGTTCACGGTGACGTTGCGGCCGTCGATCGACTGGCCGTTGATGCTGTTGATGGCGTTGGTGGCCTCATCCGCGTTGGTCATCTCGACAAAGCCGAAACCGCGGGAGCGGCCGGTGTCCCGGTCCATGACCACCGAGGCCGACGCGACTTCTCCGTACTGCTCGAACACTTCGCGCAGCCGGTCATCGGTGGTGCTGAAAGGGAGGTTGCCGACGTAGATCTTGGTCATCTGACTCGAATCCAATCGCCCGAACATGAATCTGAAACCGTGCTGAAACTCGGGCTGAAGATTTCGAGTCGGCTTGCCGGGACGCCGCGGAGATCCCGCGGAATCGACCGTCCAGGCAGACGGAGTATAGGCGTTTGGACGCCCCGTGTGCGGGGGATCGTCGCCGCGGGATGAGCCGTTTCTGAGGGCTCTCGGCGAATCGCCGGCACCCGGGATGGGGCTGCAAGAATGACATGCGACGGGCGGTGCGGCGAGTGACCGCACCCGCGGAAACCAAAGGGGGTTTGAAGAATGATTCGGATTGCTTTGATCATGGTGAGCGGCATGGGCCTGGCGCTGGCCGGCGGGTGCGAAACGGACAACAACGGCGGTGGCGTCAGCGAGAGCACGCCCATCTCCGGCCCGACGGCCAGCAGCGGTGTCGGGAAGGATGCCGCCTTCATGCGGAGCGCGGACATCATCAACAACGCCGAGGTGCAGCTCGGCCGGCTCGCTCTGGAACGCGGCGAGCATCCGGACGTGAAGCGGTTCGCCGAGATGCTGGTGAACGACCACCAGGAGAACCGCGACCAGTTGCACCAACTCGCCTCGACGCAGGATGTCGAGTTGCCCTCCGACCTGGACCAGAAGCATCGCCAGATCATGGACCGGCTCTCGCGCCTGGAGGGCGCCGAGTTCGATCGGGCCTTCATCAACGAGATGGTCACCGGTCACCAGGATGCGGTGAACAAGTTCGAAGACGAGATCCGGATCGGCCAGGATGCGCAGGTCAAGAGCTACGCCGCCAATACGCTCCCCGTCCTGCGCCATCATCTCCAGTTTGCCAAGGACATCCAATCCCGTCTGAACGGGGACATGGGTTCGGGCCTGAACCACGACATGAACTCGGGTTCGCGGCCGCACCCCTGAACGGTGTGGGATCGCATCGGCCCCGCCCGTCCGGCAGTCCATGGAATGCCCGGGCGAGCGGGGCCGCTTGCTATCGGCTGGAGAGGCCGGACCGGGCCGCGGCGAGGAGCTGGTCGAAGATGCTCTGTCCGAGCGCGTGATCGGCGGTGCGTTCCGGGTGCCACTGCACGCCGAGGTAGAAAGGTCGGGAGGCATCGACGACCCCCTCGATGACCCCGTCGTGCGATCGCGCCAGCACGGTCATCGAGCCGGGGTCGGTGACCGCCTGGTGGTGGCTGCTGTGTGCTTCGCCCGCCGCGAGGCGCAGCACCGAGGAGCAGGAACTGACAGGGACGATGCGGTGCGAGCCCCTGTGGTCTCCCGCGGTGGGGAGTGAGTCCGGGAGGTGCTGATCGAGCCGGCCGCCGGCCAGGAGCGACATCATCTGCATCCCCAGGCAGACACCCAGGACGGGCTTCCGCGGGTGCCGCTGGCTCAGTTCAGAGAGGAGCGAAGCCTCGTAGGCCTGCCGCCGATCGTGCACCGGTTTGGCTGCCGGGTGTGTTGGCTCGCCGAACGCTTCCGTGCGCGGATCGTCGCCGCCCGTCAGTACAAAGGCATCGCAGACACCCGCATGAGCTGCCGCCAGTTCCGGGATGGCCGGGAGCAGCACCGGGACGCCGCCGGCCCGCGTCACGCATTCCGCGTACGCGAGGCCGCAGTCGCTCTTGAGCCGCCCGCCGGTCCCCTCCACGAGATCAGTGGTGATGCCGATGAGGATGGGGCGGATGGGGTGCGTTGTCATCAGGCCGGCCTCTCCCGCTAAACTCCCGCCATGTCGCGAGTTGGCGTCATTGTTGCGTTAGTGGTTGCGCTCGTGCTCGCACTGGCCGGATTTATGCTGCTGCGTCCACCCTCCGGCGGTTCCCCCCACGCGGGCCCGCTGCTCAACGTGGAGGCCTCGAAAATAACCGAGATCCGGATCGCCGCCCCGGGCGCTGAGCCCCAGGTTGCGCGGCGGCTCCCCGGCGGTTCGTGGGTCATCATCCTCGGGAACGCCGAACCGTGGCCAGCGACGGGCGAACGCATTCGGCCAGCACTCCGGATCCTTTCCACCCTCGAACCCGTCCGGCCCGCCGAACGCGACGCCGAAGTTGTCGACTTTGTGACGGTCACGCTGACCCAGGAGGATGGAGCGATCCGCACCCTGCGCCTCGCTCCTCGCTCGCTGGCGGGAGCGGTTCTGGTGGAGGTCGATACCCCTTCCGGTGTCCGGAGGGCCTGGGTGGATGCGGATATCTCGGGCATGCTCGTCGGCACCGGGCTGGGAGAATGGCGGGATCGCTCCGCCATGGGGGGCCTCGACGGTGATGTTTCGCGTATCCGGCTGCGATTGGGCGGAGAGGGGGGAGCGGACCTTGCCCTTGGCCGGATCGAGGGGCGCTGGGCTCTGACCTCCCCCGTCGCCGAACCCGCCGAGCCGGACGCCGTTGCACGGCTCTTTCGCCTCATAGGCGATACCGGCGTGGTCGATTTCCTGGATCAGGGGCCGCCGGCAGGCACCGGCCTCGACACCCCCGCGGCCGTGCTTGTCCTCGAGAGCGATCACCGCGACCCTTCGGACCCGGCCAGGGTCACTACCCGGCAGCGGACGCTGGAAGTGGGACGCATTTCGGATATCAGTGGCCGCAATGTCTTCGCCCGCCTTTCCGGTCAATCCGGGTCCAGAGGGGGCGGGTCCGGGGCCTGGTCACGCGTGGTAGTCCTCAATGGCCAGCCCCTAGCCGAGATCACCACCGACCCCGCCCGCTACATCGCCCGGAAGGCACTCCAGACCCCAGCCGCAGATATCGGCCGGCTGGTGGTGACCGACGAGACTGGCCAGAGCCGCAAGGGCGGCTTCACCCGGAGCCTGGACGGCTGGCGGCGGCTCGACGGGGCTGGACTGGGCCTGGCCCTGGCACCGGCGGACGGGCCCGGCCTTCAGGCCATGCTCGACATCCTGACGGCCGCCCAGGCAGACGCCGTGCTGCTCAGGCAGCCGCCGGATGTGACTTGGGCGGCCACGATCGAAGTCCAAAGCTTGGGGAACATGCCGCTGGCACGGGTGCGGCTAGGGGTCATGGGAGATGGGAAAGGTGTCCTTGGCGACGAGGGGGTATGGCGGGTGTACCCCGCGGCCGCGGTCAAAGGGGGCCTGGACTGGGCCTCGGGCCTTTAGGGAACCCCCGCGGGGTCATGCCGGTACGCTGTAGAGGGGAAGGAGACGGCCTATGCGTGCATTGATTCTCGCCCTCACGGTGGTGTTTGGACTGCTTGACGTGACCGTTCGGGCCGACGATCCGGACCCTGCGGCGGTCATGAAGGCGTCGGCCGATGCGATGGGCAAGCTGGGGT
>JAEYVB010000057.1 GCA_023429345.1 Planctomycetota bacterium | reverse complement strand
ATACCGGTGGTTCGGGTCTGCTCGCGGGTCCAGACCGCCTCCTTCAGGAGGGATGCGTCGGCGATCTTCCCCTGGAGCGAGAGCACATCGACGAGTTCGTCGATGACGCCCTTCTTGTCGGTTGCCGCCAGCGGCGCCCGGATGGATTCGGGTGTAAGAATGTCCAGCAGGTTCATCGAATCCCTCGGGCAGATCACACACCCGGCGCGCCGTGGTTGAGACTCGAACCGTGTAGGGGCCGTGTGAGGGCAAGTGTACCCGGGCGAGCGTGAACCAGACCGGGCGAAACGCGGGGCGACTTTAGGCTCTCCTCCCTACCCCAGCACGGCGGAGAAGGCTCCGTCGCGGTACCCGACGGCATCCTCCCCCGGCAGCCCCCCGGGCAACGTGAGTTGCTGGTGTTCCACGGTGAAGCGATGCCACTTCGCCGCCCAGGCGATCATCTCCCCGTTCTCCTCGGGCTCGATGCTGCACGTCGAGTAGAGAACTTTCCCTCTGGGGGATTGGCGCAGGAGCGGTATGGAGTCGGCGATGATCTGCCGCTGTATTCCGGTCAACCTTTTCAGTTGCGAGTTGCTCGCCCGGTACTTGGCCTCGGGGCGGCGCGCCAGCACGCCGGAGTTGCCGCATGGCACATCCAGGAGGACCAGATCGGCCCTGCCGGCAAACTCGAGCAGGCTTTCTCGGGGGACGACCCGCACCCTCGGGTGGTCGGCGTACACCTCCCGGAGCACCCGAAATCGTCCCTCGTCGATGTCGGTCGCGATCACCTCCGCCCCAGGGAAGACGGCGGCGAGGTGCCGAGTCTTGGTGCCCTGTCCCGCGCACGCATCGATCACCAGCGAGGGCCGCAGGCCTGCGACCGCCTCTACCGCCAGGCTGGAAGATGCGTCCTGTACCCAGAGATCGTCTCGATCGCGGAGAAGGGTCCTGAGCTCGCTGTACGGGCCAACGAACACATGGCTCCCGGGCTTCTCGTGCTGCACGAGGGTGCCGGGAAGCGGCGCCGAGACGTGGCGGGTGTTCAAGACCGTCGGCGGCGGCACGAGGCTGTGAAGCGCCAGCGATCGCCACTCCGCCGGATGCTCCCGCCGCCACCGCTCCAGCAGCCATCGGGAATGACTCGTCGCGACCGACACGCGCTCGAGGTCATCCTCGGGCAGCATGATGTCCGCGAGGCGCACGCAGCCGCCCGACGAATCCGGGATTCGGTCTCGCTCCCCGGTCCACGGCCCGCTCTCACGCGTCGGAACGCGCATCGCGGCCACCTTCCGCAGCACCGCGTTCGCCAGCCCCCCTGCGCCGCGGCCGAGTTCCGCCTTGGCGAGCTCTACCGATTCATCGATCGCCGCGTGAACCGGGATCCGATCCAACAGCAACACCTGCGCTGCCCCGGATAGGAGCACCCCCTGGAGGGAAGGTTGAAGCGTCCGCATCGGCTGCTTCAGGACGAGGTCCAACAGATGACTGAGGGTCAGCCAGCGCCGCACCACCGCATCCGCGATCGCGTGGGCAAGAGCGGCGTCGCGGGCGTCGAGATGGTCGGTGCGGAGTTCGCCGGGGACGAGATCGGGGAACCGGGCGGCGTGGTCGGCGAGGAGCCGCGCCACGAGACCCCGTGCCGAGAGGGACCCGGGTTCAGTTTCCGAGCCTCCGCCGAGCAATCCGCGCGACGATCTTGGTTTCCCCCTTGCCGGGGGTCCTCGGCGTCCAGAGAATTGGCGAGCATCGCCCACGGGCGAGTGTATGGAGCCGCCTTTCCGTGCCTTCCGAGCCCGATCAACAGCCGATCGACCAGCACCCCGCCGAAGCTGGCACGGAGTCGGTGCCCTCGCCGATCCCGGAGCGGCACCCCTCGATCCCGCGGCCGCGGCTGGCCCGGGTCGGCGGACTCCTCTGGGAGATGCGCGTCCGCAAGAAGGTGCTGGTGCTCCACACCCTCTTCTCCCTGGGGCTCGCCGCCGTCCTGCTGGTCCCGCTGCGCCCGGCCATCATCGAGGTGGTGGAGCAGGCCGAGATGAGCGAGGCGAAGATGGTGCTGCGGCTCTCGCTCGCCCAGGTCGGTTCGGACCTCTCCCCCGCGTCACTCGAACGCACGGGTCCCATCCGTGATGCCACGGATGCCCGGTTGCTGATCGGTACGCCCGAGGACCTCGGGCTGAACTCCGCGACCGCGGCCCTGGCCCGCGCTTCTCCCGGCACACCGATCGCTGCGTTTCTCGGCGGCGAGCTCGCCAGCGCCACCGCCTACATCCCGGGCCCCATCGGCGGGACCGGGAACTACATCGCCGTAACGGTGAGGATCCCCGAGGCCCGCCGCGCAGTGCTGCAGCTCTACATTCTCACGGCGGTCGCCCTGCTCGCGGTCTACGGCCTTGTCGCCGCGGCGCTCGAGCTTTTCGTGCTCCCGCAGCATGTATACGGCCCGATCAGCCGCATGCTCGATGCCGACCGCGCGGTGCAGGAGGGCAACAAGGACGACGAACTGATCCCCGAGGTGGTGATCCCGAACGACGAACTGGGCGAGATCATGCGCTCCCGCAACCGCTCGATTCTGACGATCCGGCGGCACGAACGGGCTCTGGCCGAGGCCCTTGCGGAACTCGAACGAGTGGCGGCGGACCTCAAGCGGAAGAACCACCTGATCGAGACCGCCCGCCGCAACCTGGCGGATGCCGACCGACTCGCCAGCCTGGGCATGATGTCCGCCGGCATCGCCCACGAGCTGAACACCCCCCTCGCCGTCGTCAAGGGACTCGCCGAAAAACTGCACGCCAACGCCGACAAGAAGCTGAGCCCAGCCGAGGCGGCCCTGATGGTGCGCGTCGTCCACCGCTTGGAGCGCCTGGGGGACAGCCTTCTGGATTTCGCCCGCGTCCGCCCGCCCGAGAGCCGTCCCGTGCCGGTACGGGACCTGACCGAGGAGGCGATCACCCTCGTACGGCTCGACCGCGAAACAGCCGATGTCGAGACCATCAATCTCGTGCCCGAGGGACTGATCGCGGAGTGCGACGGCGACCGCATGGTGCAGGTGCTGGTGAATCTCGTCCGCAACTCGGTTGATGCCGTCCGCTCGCAGCGTGCCCGCGGCGAGGGTTCCGGGCCCGCCCGCGTCGAGATCCGGGCGGAATCCGCCGTGCGCGAAGGGAACGACTGGATCACAATCACCGTCTCGGACAACGGTCCGGGGATCCATCCGGATATCCTGGCGCGTCTCTTTGAGCCGTTTGTCTCGACGCGCCTGGACGCCCATGGCACCGGCCTTGGGCTGGCCGTCGCCGAAGGGATCGTGCGGGAGCACGGCGGGCTGCTGCTGGCCCGCAACAACGACGCGGCCGCGGGCGGCACCGGGGCCCGGTTCGAGATCATGATCCCCTCCGTCGCCTTGCCGTATGCTGCCGCGGGGCCGGCGGCGGAGCCGGACGCCTCGATCCTGCCTACCTGACCCGAGGGCGCATGGCCGAAGAACCGATCAACCAGGCGCCCGATTCGGTGGCCACCCCACCACTTTCGATCGTCGCCCTGGACGACGACGCCGACTTCCTCCAGTACATCGGGACGCTCCTGGAGGGCGAGGGCCACAACGTCCGCACCGCGGGCACGCCGGAGGCATTCTTCAAACTCGCCGAAGCGTCCCTTCCGGACGTCGTGCTCCTGGATATCAAGATGGGCCGCTCGAGCGGCGAGGATGTGCTCACCGAGATCCGCAAGCGCGGCGGCGGCTGGGGCAGACTGTGCGTGATCGTGGTGACGGGCTACCCATCGCTCGACAGCATGCGGCTGACCTTCAAGCAGGACGTGTTCGACTATCTGGCCAAACCGTTCTCGCTCGCCGAACTCCGCCGCGTCCTCGCGCAGGCGTCCTCGTCGCTGGGCCTGGGTCAGCGCCCGCAGGATCGGCTCCGCAACGAGCTGGGACGCCAGATCCGCCTGGCCCGGACCGAACGGGGCTGGACCCTCCGTGATTTGTCCGACAGCTCCGGCGTCAGTGTCAGCCAGCTCAGTTCGATCGAGCGGGGCGCCCACCTCCCGAGCGTGGAATCGCTCCTCTCCATCGCGCTCGCCCTCGACCACAAGCCGTCGGCGTGGCTCGAGGCGGCGGGGTTCTAAGCCGGCCCGCGCCGGCGGCGACCGGGCCCTATCGTCCCTGCCCCGTGGATCCCCTAACAAACCATTCCGCCTCGCGCCCGATCCTCTTCACGGCATTCGAGCCCAGCGGCGATGACCACGCCTCCGCGGTGGTGGCCGAACTCAAGCGGCGGTATCCGCACCAGCCGGTGTACGCCTGGGGCGGCCCGAAAATGGAGCGGGCCGGCGCTGTCCTTGTCGAACGAACCGGCGACGACGCCGTGATGGGCATGCCGGGAATCCAGAAGATTCGCGAGCACGGTCGCATCAACGAGCGGATCGAGGCCTGGATGCGCGAGCACCGACCCGTCGTGCACGTGCCCGTCGATTCTCCCGCCGCCAACTTCCCGATCTGCAAGATGGCCAAGGCCCTCGGCGTCAAGGTCGTGCATCTGGTCGCGCCGCAGATCTGGGCTTGGGGGCGATGGCGCATCGGCAAGCTCCGCCGGCGCACCGACCTGGTCCTTTGCCTCCTCCCCTTCGAGGAGCGGTTCTTCCAGAAACGGAACGTGCCGGCACGATTCGTGGGGCATCCCCTCTTCGACGCCATCCCCGCCGACCAGATCCTCGATAACGGCGCGGCGAAGTACCCCGAGGGCTCGCCCCGCTTTGCCCTGATGCCCGGGTCCCGGCCCGCCGAGCTCGAGAAGAGCTTCCCGCTCCTCCTGCGGGCTTTCCGCGACCTCCGCAAGAAGTACCCGGGCGCGGTCGGCGTCATCGCGGCCACCACTCCGGCGGTCCAAAACGATCTGAAGCGTCGAGCCGAATCCCTCGGCGGATGGCCGGAAGGGCTCGCCATCGCCGCCGGCGACACCGACTCGATCATCCGCTGGTGCGATCTGGCAATTGTCAAGAGCGGAACGATCACGCTCCAGATAGCCAGGCAGAACCGCCCGATGGTGGCCTTCTACAAATCGAATCCGCTGCCCTACTACCTCGTCGGCAAGTGGGTCGTCTCAACGAAGTACTTCACGCTCCCGAACGTGCTCGCCCACCGGGAGGTGGTCCCGGAGTTCGTACCGCATTTCGGCGGGCACGAACCGCTGGTGGCCGCGGCCGCGGCGCTGCTGGATGATCCCGCACGCGCCGATGTTCAGCGGGAGGAACTCCGAAGAATCGCGGATCTGTTCCGGGGGCGCAACGCCGCATCGGCCGCGGCCGACGCGATCGCGGAGATGGCGGGTCTCAAGCCGGCCTGACGGGATTCAGATCTGAGACTTGCCTTGGATCTGGCCGCGGACGACGACGTCGTTCTGCCCCGCAA
>JAEYVB010000044.1 GCA_023429345.1 Planctomycetota bacterium | reverse complement strand
GATATGCACGCACGCCCCCTCTCCCTTGCAGCCCTCGCCGCGGCCGCCTTCCTGGCCGGCTGCAACACCACCCGCCCCCTGCCCACCGTCCGCGAGCACGGCGACCGCGCCTTCAACCGGGGCGACTTTGCCAAGGCCAGCGCTGATTATCAGGAATACGTCACCCGCAAGCCGGGCGAGGCCGAAGTAGAGCGCCGACTCGCCGAGGCGCTCCTCGAACTCGGCCAGCCGCACGAGGCCCTGGGCCACGCCCAGCAGGCCTACGACCTGGAGCCGGGCGAGGACGCCTACATCGAGACGTTCGCCGAATCGCTCCTGGCCGCCGGCAAGACCGACGAGCTCTACCGTCACCTCCGCGGCCTCGCTCAGGACCGCGGGCAGGTCGGCGACTGGATACGCCTGGGCCGATTCACGGCGCGGATGGGCGATGCCGACGGGGCCGAGGCCGCCCTTACGACCGCCGCCACCATGGACCGGGGCCAGAGCCCCGCCCCGCAAATCGCGCTCGCCGATTTCTACCGTTCGGTGGGCGACCCGGTCCGCGAGAAGGAGCGCCTGCGGATGGCCCTGTACACCGATCCGGCGAACCCGGCGGTCATGCAGCGCCTCCGCGCGATGGGCGAGATCCCGGGTCCCAGCCTGGCCATCCGGCCCGCCGAGGCACCGTAACCCGCGGCCGGCCGGGGAGTTCCGGCGAGTTTTCGCCGTAGCACGTGCAAAGACCGCGCGAAGACTGTCGGTACGCGCCGGACCGCCGAGCCGGCGTGGAATATACTCGCGGCGCAGCCCGATCCAGTCCGGATCGTGCCTTTCACCGCCGCGTCGTTCTTTCGTTTTTCCGGCCGTTCACCCCCCCCAGCCCATGAGCAACACGAAGCCTTGGCAGATCGTGGTCATCGTGGCGGCCTGCGTCATCGTCGTTGGTTCGCTGGTGTACATGCTCACCGCGGGGGGCAAGTCCGTCCGGACCTCCGACGAGATCACGCTCGCGGATGTCACCAGCGGCCAGCTCTGGGTGGCCTCGGTCAAGAACCGAGGGATAGGCATCCCGGCCGTGAACCCGGACACCGGCACCCAGAGCCTGGTCTCGGTGTACAAGGACGAGGACGGCCGCTGGATCGCGGGCTCCCGCGATCTCCAGGCCGTCAGGAACCTGGGAATCCAGTCAAAGGCCGTGGACCCCAGGACCGGTGAGGTGCAGGTCACCGGCGAACCCAGGAAGCTCAAATAGCCCCCACACGAGGCACTCCATGCGACGAGCGAAGCCCAACGCATTCACGCTGATCGAGCTCCTGGTGGTGATCGCGATCATCGCGATCCTCATCTCCATGCTCCTCCCCGCGCTCAGCGGCGCCCGCGAGGCGGCCCGGGCCGCGGTTTGCGCCGGCAGCGGCCTCCGCAGCATGGCCCAGGGGCAGAACATCTACATGGGCTCCAACAAGGACTACATCGCCGGCCCGACCACCTCCGGCCTCGAGGGACAGCTCGGCCAGGCCGGGAACCAGCTCTACATCTTCGACACACACTCGGAGATGCCCACGACCACGCACGACTGGATCAGCCCCACCATCGGGGAGAGCGCCGGGCTCTCGGCCAACCGGGCCCGCCGCACCGCCGAGATTTTCAACCGCCTGGGCTGCCCCTCCGCCCGCGCCATGAACCAGCGCGCGTTCACCGGCGGCATGCCCGACGACGCCCAGTTCAGCACCATCGTCGCCACCACCGGCATCCGCCAGGTCAGCTACCTGATGCCGAGCGCGTTTGTTTACTGGCCCAACAGCATGCCCTCGCGTCAGTCCATCGTCGCCTCCGTGGGGCCGCACGCGACCTTCACCATCGACACGCCCGTCCAGATCCCCGGCCGCTACATCCCCAGGGCCGACCAGGTCGGCCGCCAGCCGTCGAGCAAGGTCATCGTGGCCGACGGCACCCGCTTCTACGCCAAGCAGGGCGGCGCCACCTACCTCGACTTCGACACCGACTGCACACCGCAGTACTACGGCTCGTTCACCGAGTCCGGCCCCATCTATCACGGGTCCACCGCCTGGGGCCGCGAGGTCCGCAACGACTGCGCCGACGACCGTGCGAAGGCCTCCTTCCGCCACAACAACACGATCCAGGCCGCCTACTTCGACGGCCACGTCGGTGTCATCAAGCCGGACCAGGCCTACCGCGACGCCACCCCCTGGTACCCCGGCGGCAGCCGATACAACGGCGGCAATGGCACGCCCGAATCGCTCCAGTACTACGCCAGCCTACCCATCGCCCAGCGCGTCATCCCCTGAAGCCGCGTCTCCGGCCCCCCCCGCAGGCGATCACGCCTCGAACAAGTCCCGCTGGTTCGCCGGCGGACGCCACTTCAACCCGAGGTGCTCCGCGGCCGCCCGTGTGACCATCCGCCCCCGTCGGGTCCGCGCCAGGAACCCGATCTGCAGGAGGTACGGCTCGACCACATCTTCGAGCGTCCCCGCATCCTCGTTCAGGGTTGCCGCAACGGCCTCGAGCCCCACGGGCCCGCCGTCGTACACCCCCACGATCGTCCGCAGGTACGTCCGATCCAGTTCGTCGAGCCCGAGCGCATCAATCGACTCGAGCTTTAGCGCCGCCTCCACGACGGGCTCTGTCACCCGCCCATCCGCTCGCACCTGGGCATAATCGCGGACCCTGCGGAGCAGACGGTTCGCGATCCGCGGCGTGCCCCGCGAGCGCTTCGCGATGAGTTCCAGCGGCCGCGGCCCCTCGACCGCCACCCCCAGGAGCTTCGCGCTGCGGGCCAGAATGACCAGCAACTCGTCCTCGGAGTAGTACCGCAGGTGGTGCACAAGCCCGAAGCGGCTCCGGAGCGGCGATGAGAGCAGCCCCGCCCGCGTGGTCGCGCCGATGAGCGTGAAGGGGTTGCACTTGATCTGCACCGAACGGGCATTGAGCCCGGAGTCGATGCACACATCGATCCGGAAATCCTCCATCGCGGGGTAGACAAACTCCTCCACGGCCACGGGCAACCGGTGGATCTCGTCGATAAAGAGGACATCGCCGTGCTGCACCCGCGTCAGCGTTGCCACCAGATCGCTTGCTTTGGAGAGCGCCGGGCCGCTGGTCGCGTGCACCTTGCTCCCCATCTCGGCGGCGATAACGTGCGCCAGCGTGGTCTTCCCCAGCCCCGGCGGCCCGTGCAGGAGCACATGCTCCATGGGATCGCCGCGGTGCTTCCCGGCCTCGATCGCGATCTTCAGCCGCTCGATCAGGTCGGCCTGGCCGATGTACTCCCCGATCCGCGTCGGGCGGAGCGACCAGTTGATCTGTTCCTCCTCGGGCGCACCCGAGGGCGATAAAAGGCGTTCCGTCGCCATGGCCGTCAGTTTATCGGGAAACTGTTCGGGCCGCCCGCGACAAATCCGATCGCGTCCGCGGCTTCCCCGCTCCCGACGCTGGAATTGGCGGCACGCTCCTCCTACCAATCGGCCGCCCCAACGCCGGCGGGGCCTGAGGGAGCAATCGCCTGGGCTGACGCCCAAATGCGAATCCAAAGCCGGCCCGGCTTCCGACCCCGGAGCAACCATGTCGACGCCCCGCAGCTATCGATCCGTCCTGATCGCCCTGTTTGCCGGCGCGGCCGCAGCACCCGCCCTCGCCCAGTCCTACCAGGTCGTCCCCCTCGGCTCGCTCGGCGCCGCGGCCGCCGCCCAGGACATCAACAACAACGGCGAGGTCGTCGGCTACACCGACACGCCCGGCGGCCAGTTCCACGCGTTCTACTGGAACAACGGCGTCATGGAAGACCTCGGCGTTCTTCCCGGCGATGACGAGAGCGTCGCCTACGCCATCAACGACTCCGGCGTGATCGTCGGCTACTCCCTCGGCCGCACCACCGGCCTCGAGACCGCCGTTAAGTGGGAGCGCGACTCCGGAAGTCAGTGGCAAGTCACCCCCCTGGCCACACTCGCCGGCGCGACCTGGTCGATCGCCTGGGACATCAACAACAACGGCGCGATCGTCGGCACGTCCACCAGTTCCTCGTCCCCCTACCACGGCTTTCTCAATCAGAACGGCTCCGTGCTCGACCTCGGCACGCCCGGCTTCCCCGAGGCCAGCAGCTACAGCGAGGCGTGGGGCATCAACGACGCCGGCCACGTGGTCGGCTACGCCTACAAGCCGCTCTGGGGACCCGACCACGCCTGGCATTACGATGGCGTGCAGGGCGTCGATATCACGCCGCCCGGACAGTTCTCCTTCGCCCGCGCCACCGCGATCAACTCCTCCGGCGTCGTTTCCGGCATCCGCATCGATCCCGCCGGCGCCTCGACGGGGTTCGAGGCGGCGATCTGGTCCCAGGCCGGCGGCTGGAGCGAGATCGGCGTCCTCCCAAACACCTCCGAGAGCGAGGCCTTCTCCCTCAACGACTCGGGCGTCGTCGTTGGCCGCTCGTTCGAGATCGCCCTCGACGACTATCGAGGATTCGTCTACATCAACGGCTCGATGATCGACCTGAGCCAACTCCCCGGAACCGCCACGATCACCGAGGCCGCTGCGGTAAACAACGCCGGCGCCGTGATCGCCAACTCCGACACCGCCGGCGGCCTCTTCGCCTACCTGCTCCTCCCCGACACCGGGACCGTCTGCTACGCCAACTGCGATGAGAGCACGACCGCCCCCGTCCTGAACGTCGCGGACTTCACCTGCTTCCTTCAGCGCTTCGCCGCGGGCGAGAGCTACGCCAACTGCGACGAAAGCACGACCGCCCCGACGCTCAACGTCGCGGATTTCACCTGTTTCCTGCAGAGCTTCGCG
>JAEYVB010000427.1 GCA_023429345.1 Planctomycetota bacterium | reverse complement strand
CCCCCAGGCTCCCCGCCGAGAACAGCGCCATCACCACCGCCGCCCCCACCATCGTGCGATAGCGAAGCATCCGCTTGGCGAAATACCAGAAATCGTCCATAAGTAGTCCGGAGTATCGCCCCCCCGCCCGCCTCGGACAATCGCCCCGGCGCGATTCGGCCTTTTTGAGCCCCGTCCCTAACCCGCGGCCCAGCCACCCCGAGACACGGCTCCCCTGCACTTCTCCCCAGGGGCCATGTACCCTGCGCGCGGTTCACACGGGGAATCCGCATGGCATGGATGCAACGCCTGTGCGGGGCTTGGATACTGGCGGCCTTCGCCGCGGCCGCGCCGGCGCAAACGCCGCCCAGCTACGACTTCGATTTCGCCACCATCGGGGCGGCGGGCAACGCCGCCTATAGCGGACCCGACCCGTGGGGCCTGACCATGGGCCGCGGGGCGGTGGGCTATGAGTATCGGATCGCCCGTCACGAGGTGACAACCTCGCAGTGGATGGAGTTCCTGAACACATTCGCGGCCCAGCCGCAGTTGTTTGCGCCCGGCGGGCCGCGCCTGCTCTGGGGTCCGAGCACGGGTTGGGGCGCCCAGCCCGACCCGACGTATTCCGGGCCGGGCCGCCGCTACCGGCTGATCCCGGGGTTGGCAAACGCCGGCCTGGTGCCGGTTCACGGCGTCTCGTGGCGGGATGCCGCGCTCCTGTGCAACTGGCTGCACCACGACAAGAGCGCATCGTGGGCCACGATCCAGAACGGGGCGTACGACGCCTCGACGTTCGTCAATCAGCCCGGGGGCACCTGGTCCGACCAGCGGACGCACCACCCGGATGCGAAGTTTTGGATCCCGACGCTGGATGAATGGATCAAGGCGGCGCACTACGACCCGAACCGCTACGGGCCGGGGCAAGCGGGGTGGTGGCAGTACTCCAACGGTTCTGACAGCCCGCCGGTCCCCGGCCTGCCCGGCGAAGGCGAGACCTCCGCCACGCTCAGCCTCCCGGGATTCGCCGAGTACTCGATCCCGCTCGGAGCCTACCCGGAGACGCAATCCCCTTGGGAGCTTCTGGACACGAGCGGCGGGGAGCAGGAATGGACCGAAGAGATCTACTCCGAACGTTGGCGCATGCTCCGCGGTTCGTCGGTCGGATGGGCCAGTTCGCTGGACCTCGATCGCGTGTACGGAGTTGATACCGCGCAGCCATTTCTCGAAGTAGGCACTCTTCGGATCGCCTCGCAAGTTCCGGCACCCGGAAGCGCCATTCTAATCGTCCTGACGTGCGTCATAAGGAGGAAACGATGAACTGTATCCGGCAGTTCATCTTCTAAAGCGCCACGGAGCCCCCACACCAGGGAACGGAAGAACCCGCCGCCCGCCCGCGCGCCGCTCCCCGCCTCAGCCGGTGATACCCTTCCCCGCGGAGCCCACCGGCCATGCCCGACCCGACCGACCCGACCGTCACGGTCGTCATCCCCTGCTTCAACCACGGACAGTTCATCCGGGACGCCGCCCACTCCGCCCTCCGCCAGCACGCCGCAGACATCCGCGTCGTCATCGTCGACGACGGCTCCACCGACGGCTCCACCCCCGCCGCCTGCGACGCCTGCGCCGCGCCCAACGTCCGCATCCTCCATCAGCCCAACCGCGGCCTCCCCGACGCCCGCAACGCCGGCGCTGCCGGCGCAACCACCGACTACCTCGTCTTCCTCGACGCCGACGACTGGATCGAGCCCCACTTCGTCAGCCGCCTCCACGCCGCCCTCGCCGCCGCGCCCCCCGACGTCTCCCATGCCTACTGCCAGGAGCAACTCGCCGACCGGGCCACCGGCATCTGGAAGGTCCCCGACTGGGACCCGCTCCTAATGATGATCACCAACCTCCACCCGGTCACCACCCTCATCCGCCGCCACGCCTTCGAGGCCGCCGGCGGCTTCGACGAATCCCTGACCGGCGGCTACGAAGACTGGGACCTCTGGCTCCGCCTCATCGAGCAGGGGTTCCGCGGCGTCCGTGTCCGCGAGCCCCTCTTCGTGTGGCGCCGCCACAGCCCCACCACCATGGTGATGAACACCATCAAGAACCACGAGGCCCTCTACCGCGCCCTCATGGACCGCCACGCCGCCCTCTTCGCCCGCCACAAGACCGACCTCCTCGCCCGCAGCAACACCATGCTCTGCCGGTTCGATATGAACTGGTTCGACGAGGACCTTCGCCCCATCAACCTCGCCGCCCTCAAGCGCCACCGCCAGATGTACGAGTCCATGCTCGCCGTCCGCGCCCAGCGCGCCCTCGAGCGCCGCCTCGCTCGCCTCCGCGCCCGTTTCGGCCGGCGCTCGCCCGCGCCCCCAGCGCCCCCGCCCGCCGCGGCCCCGGTGTCCCCGTGAACACCCCGGTCACCATCGTCATCCCCTGCTTCAACTACGGCCGCTTCGTCCGCGCCGCCGTCCGCTCCGCCCTCGCCCAACTCAACGCCGATGTCCGCGTCGTCGTCGTCAACGACGGCTCTACCGACCGCCGCTCCGCCCGAGACTGCGACGCCTGCGCCGGCGATCGCGTCACCGTCATCCACCAGGAGAACCGCGGCCTCCCCGCCGCCCGCAACCGCGGCGCCGCCACCGCGACGACCGAGTTCCTCGCCTTCCTCGACGCCGACGACACCCTCGAGCCCACCTGCATCCGCGACCTCGCCGCCGCCATCCGCGCCGAGGACGCCGCAGGCCGCGGCCACGACGTCTCCCACGCCTACGGGCAGCAGCGCATCCGCATGCGCGGCAGCGAGTTCGTCTGGAAGGTCCCCGCGTGGGACCCCGGGCTCCTGATGATCACCAACCTGCACCCCCCCACCGCGCTCGTCCGCAGATCGGCCTTCCTCGCCGTCCGCGGCTTCGACGAGACCATGCGCGACGGGTACGAGGACTGGGACTTCTGGCTCCGCTTCGCCAGCCACGGCTTCCGCGGCGTCCGCGTCTGCCGCCCCGTCTACACCTGGCGCCGCCACAGCGACCGGACCATGATCTCCGGCGCGGTCGAACGCCACGAAGCTATCTATAGAAGAATCGTCGCCAACCACCCCGCCCTCTTCGAGAAGCGCGGCGATGAGGCGCTCCTCCGCATGAACGTCCTCCTCCGCCGCCACGACATGAACTGGCTCGACGAATCCCTCGAGCCGATCCCGCTCGTCAAGCTCAAGGCCCAGCGCGACCGCTACGAGGCCATGCCCGCCGTCCGCATGCACCACGCCCTCCACCGCGCCATCCTCGCCCTCCCCCGCCCCGCCGCCAGCGCCGCCCGCGCCGGCCTCTCCGGCGTCAAACGCCTGCTCACGCGCCGCCCCTGAGTCGCCCACCCATGCCAGACCGCGCTCCCGACCCCTGGGTCCTGCCCGTCACCCTCACCGGCCGCATCGTCCGCGTCGAACCCCTCGAGCCCCGCCACGCCCCCGGCCTGCTGGCCGCGGCCGACCCCGCCCTTTTCCGCTTCACCCCCCAGGGCCCCGCGGAATGGTCCGTCGCCGGGTTCGAGGCCGACATCCGCAGGGTCACCGCGCTCCCGGATGTCGTGGCCTTCGCGATGATCCTGGTCGAGACCGGCGCCGTCATCGGCCGCACCACCTATATGGACATCCGCCCTCCGCACCGGGGCCTCGAGATCGGCCGCACCTGGATCTCGCGCCCGCACCAGGGCACGAAGGTGAACCCCGAGGTCAAGCACCTCATGCTCCGCCACGCCTTCGAGACCCTCGGCGCCATCCGCGTCCAGCTCGCCACCGGCGGCAACAACCTCCACAGCCAGGCCGCCATCGCCAAGCTCGGCGCGGTGAAGGAGGGCACCCTCCGCAAGCAGCGCATCCTCGCCGACGGCACGCCCCGCGACACCGTCTACTACAGCATCCTCGACGACGAGTGGCCGCGCATCAAGGCCGGGCTCGAGGCACGGCTCGGCTGGAATCCGTGATCACCTGCTCGCGGTGCCGCGGTCGTAGGTGATGCGGTAGATGACGCCGTGGTCGTCGTCGCCGAGGAGGAGGGAGCCGTCGGGGAGCTGGGCGAGGCCGCAGGGGCGGCCGAACTGGGCCTTGCCGTCGTTGGTGAGGAAGCCGGTGATGAAGGGCTCGAATCTTTCGGGTTGGCCGGACTCGTTGAAGCGGATGCGGACGACCTCGTAGCCGGAGGGTTTCTCGCGGTTCCAGGAGCCGTGCATGGCGGCGATGGCGTCGCCGCGGAACTCGGCCGGGAAGTTGTCGCCGGTGTAGAAGAGGAAGGCGATGGGGGCGGCGTGGGCGGTGTAGGTGAGGGCGGGGGCCTCGGAGTTCTGGGCGACCTGCTCCTTGGTCATGCCGCTGGTGGGGTCCTGCGCGGTGGGGTTGATCTTGCCGTCGTTGTAGACCCAGGGCCAGCCGTAGTGGGTGCCGCGGGTGATGCGGTTGAGCTCTTCCTTGCCCTCGTCGTTGCCGAGCCAGTCGATGCCGTGGTCCATGCCCCAGAGCTCGCCGGTCTCGGGGTGCCAGTCGAAGCCGATGGTGTTGCGGAGGCCCCTGGCGAAGATGGTGCGGTCGTCGGGGTCGGCGCGGAGCATGGTGGCGTGCTCGGGGTTGGGCTCGTTGCAGGTGTTGCAGGTGCTGCCGATGGAGATGTAGAGGAACCCGTCGTTATCGAAGCCGATGGTGCGCCGGAAGTGCTGGCCGCCGTCGGGGAGGTCGTCGATGAGGGTGCGGGGCCGGCCGAGCGAGCCGTCGGGGCGGATGTCGGCGCTGAGGACCTCGTGGATGGTGGCGATGTAGAGGGTGTCGTTGCGGACGGCGAGGCCGTGGGCGTGGGGGATGCGCAGGGCGCGGCGCTCGGTGTCGGCCTTGCCGTCGCCGTCGGAATCGGCGAGGAGGAGGATGTCGCCGGGCTCGGTGCGGGAGATGTAGACCTGGCCGCCGGGGCCGGCGGCGATCATGCGGGGCTTGCCGAGGTCCTTGGCGAAGATGGAGATCTCGAAGCCGTCCGGGAGCTTGAGGCTCTGGAGGCGCTCCTCGGTGGGCTCGAGCTTTTCGGGCTGGAAGGCGGCGCCGTTGGGCTGGAAGACCTGGGGCTGGTCTTTCGGCTGCTTCTGGTTCTCCGGCTGGGCGGCGCAGGAGAGAGCGAGGCCGGCGACGGCGAGGAGCGAGGCGGTGCGTTTCATGGGTCCCCCTTTGGTGTGGGGGAGTATTCCGGGGGGGCGCGGCCGCGGCATGAAGGGAGCGGGGCTTTCAGGCGCGGTCGGCGCTGCGCGGCATCGGACTACGGGCACCCTTTCAGGGTGCGAGCAGCGAGCTGGCTCCTGTGTCCGGGGGCGTTGCCCCCGGCTGAAGACTTGGAGCCCTGCGGGCTCTCCATGACCCGGACTTACGGTGCGTCGGGCTTACGGTGGGGCGCGGCGGCGCGGGGCGCGGCCGCTGGCCTGGAGGAGCGCTGCGGGGCCGTCGCCGCGGCGCGGTCCGAGGACATGATGGGAGTCGAGAGCGTCGAGGGGTTGCGGGACGGAAGCGACGTAGGCGGGGAGGAGCGGGGGGAGAATCGCGGGATCGCACGGCTCCGTGACGGGCTCGTGGTGGTGCGCCTTGGCGTGCGCGACGGCTTGGGGCGGGGTCTCTGGCGTCGGCTCATCGGCACGGGGGCGCGGATCGCGGCAGGGCTCGGGGTATGGATCGCGGCTGGGCTCCTGCGGCCTGGCGCGGGGGCGGCGGGGTGCGGTGGCGCGGACGACGGTGGTGGCGATGCGGCGGGACTCGACGGGGCTGTCCGCGGATTCGAGGAGGGAGGTGAGGGTGGCGAGGGCGGGGGAGTGGAGGGTGGAGGCGTGGAGCTCGGAGCGCATGGCCGCGAGGGTGCGGAGGGCGTCGAGCTCGGCCTCGATCTCGGGCCGGGAGGCCCAGGCGAGGAGTTCGGTGAAGGTGAGACCGGCCTCGTCGGCGAGGTCGGTGAGGGTGAGGGCGGGGTTGAGGAAGGCGGCGAGGAGGAGGAGGTCGGCCGGGGAGAGCGAGGTGGGTGTTTCTGCGACCATGGGGGAAAGATACGGCCGCGGCGGGGGAAGGCAAACAAAAACCGAATGTGACCACGAGAAGCGCCCAATCTTGTGGTCGGTGGGCACAGGCGTGTGCGAATTGGACTTGCGTGACGTTAAAGAATGAGGTAACTTCCCGTTCAGCTACATCGTGAAGAGCCTCATTGCCACCATTCTCTTTTCCTCAATTGCCACGGCCGCGGCGGCGCAGACGCCGGGTTTCTGGCTGGTGGGGATGCCGGCGGGTTCGCAGTCGGGTGGGGTTTCGGGGCTGTCGCAGGACGGGACGGTTGCGGTCGGATCGAACTTCAACCCGGGCGCGGATCGGGTGGTGGGATTCCGCTGGAGCGTGGCCCAGGGGCGGCACGACTTCGGGAACGAGCCGGGGATGCCCGCTTGGACCGGGGTGAGCGGGTGCAGCAACGACGGCTCGGTGGTGGTCGGGCGGATGTACGAGGCCTTCGTGCATCCGAGCAGCGCTTACCGGCTGGTGGGCAACGGCCTGCCGCAGAGCCTCGGAACCGGGGGCGCCAGCGCCAGCGAGGCCTTCGGCGTCAGCGGCGACGGGAGCACCGTCGTCGGCTGGACGCACGGGAACAACGGGTTTGGCCAGGCCTTTCGATGGACGCAAGGGGGCGGGTTGCAGGGGCTGGGGTTCCTGCGGCCCAACGGGACGCGCAGCCAGGCCGAGGCGATCAGCCGCGACGGATCGACCATCGTCGGGTACGGGCAGGCGGGGGGGCCGTTCAACACCTATGAGGCTTTCCGTTGGACGGATTCGGGCGGGATGGAGCACTTGGCGGCTGTTCCCGGATCGCTCTATCCGGACACGTATGCTCACGCGGCGTCCGCGGATGGATCCATCGTGGTCGGTCTTGGTCACGCGGGTCCCAACGGGAACTCGCGGGCGGTGCTCTGGGAGCTTGGGGGAGCCGAGAGCCTCGGCACTCTCACCGGGAATTTGCGGAGTGCCGCTTATGCGATCAGCGACGATGGGGCGGTTGTCGGGGGATCGGCCTACGACGGCGTCAGCGGCACGCGAGCGTTCGTGTGGACGCGGGAAATCGGCATGAGTTCGCTGACCGAGTACCTTCTCTCCCATGGCATACAGATTCCGAGCGGTTTCCGCCCTGAAAACGTGCGAGCCATCTCCGGCGACGGGCTGACGTTCGCCGGGTACGGACTGAATCTCACCACGAACCTCCGCGAGGGGTTCGTCGCAACCATTCCGGCACCCGCGTCCGCAATGATTCTTCTTCTCGCGCCGGCACTCTCGCTCAGGCAGCGTCGGACGCTCGGTTCATAAATGAGGGCGAGACTCAACCCGATTCTGCTTCTTCTGAGGACGCGCTTGCGCTGTGTTGAACATCCCATTTGAACACACAAGGAGCATAATATGATTCTTCGCTGGCTAGTCCCGGTCCTCACGCTCGCCGCCACCGCCACCGCACAAACAGAGCGGCCCTACTTCTATCTCTGGGCCGCCCCAGAGGAGGGATGGTCCACCATGACCGGGCATGCATCACAGATGGTGCGCGTTTTCGTTGTGCATGACCCTGCATGGTCCATCGTCCAGAACGCCCAAGCGAAGGCTCACGAAGCTGTCACAGAGGTCAACATTCAACTAACAAGCGGCCTCACCGAGGCCGGGCATATCTGCATTTTGCCACAAAATTTCGGTGATTGGATCTGGGCGGGACAGGGGATCTACCTCCCCCACTCCGACATACTCAGTTTTCTAAACCCAGCCGACGCCGTCAATCCGATCTGGTTGGACCCGCTTAACCCGCACCCCGAATGGAGACTTGATCGATGCCGCCAGCCTTGGATGACGCAAGGTCGCGCCGATTTGAAGCTCTGGATGGAGACGTTCGTCGCCCGGTACGACCAGCTCGGCGGTCCGAAGCCCGACCGGTTTCACTTTGACACCGAAGTAGGGCTAAATCAGGTGTGGCACGTCAACCACACGCGCGTGCTCGAGGCGGTTGCGAACGATCCTCGGTGGGATGACCCTTTGTACCCGGTCGGAAACACTGGGAAGACGATGGCCGAGTTGTTCGAAGAGGCACGAATTGCGTACGGCTGGCCTGCGAACGCGAGCTTGGACGATCTCGTGGACGGGAACGTTCGACCGGATGACGTCGTGAACCGCCCTTATTACCTCTGGTACATCGATGTCTGCAAGCAAGCGGTGGATGCCGCCATGAAGGAAGCCGCGTACGACGTGATCCAGAACTTTGTGGGGGCAAACTCGGGCAGTTGGGCCGACGTGAAGGTTTCCAACTACGGCCACGCCGCGGCGGACGGTGTCGTAGACTCATTCGGCTGGTATCCCGGAGGCCCTCCGGACGCCAATGGGGTTCGGGGCCCGGAATACCTCGCTACGCGCGGTGAGATGGAGCAGACTTGGGCGGGCGAGCGCAATGAATGGTTCAGTCAGAACGGCATTGATCGGCTCTGGCTCACGCAAACCGGCGCCGCCTCGGGTGATTTCTCCTCCCCGGTGCTCTACCCGATCGGCTTCTGGCATCGGACGGATAATCACCGTGATTTCTATCTGCCGGGGTGGCCAGCCGTGACTGACGCTGACGCGTCCATGTATGCGAGTCGGCGCTGGGTGGAGTCGGTGCTGAACTCATCGTTCGGAGCACCGGAAAAACTTGCGCCATGGATTCCAGTCCCCAACAGCGTTTTCTCATGGACAGAAGACAACATCACTTACTCCCACACGGTCAATCAGACGGAGTTCCGCCAGTTGCTTGCGATGCTTCGGGCAAAGGGGACGGAGGAGATTCTCGTCTGGTGGAACTCCGGCGCGCAACCGACCAACGAGCCCCCGCCCTACCTCAGTTTCAGCAATCTGATCCCGATCCTGGACCAGGTGTACCGGCCCCACCTGTACGCGTACAACGTGGTGAGCGCATCGGAGGTGTATCCGACCACGCACGACCCCGACCGACTCCGCTATACGTTCGCCGAAGTCTCCGGTACCTGGGAAGAGACACCGACGCTACAGACGATCACGCACCGCTCCGAGCCGATCGGCGATCAGAGTGAAGTTGTGGAGATCCGCACGACCTTCCACAATATGCAGGATCCAGCACTCGGCAACAGCGTAGTGTTCAATCTGGAATGCGCGGTCGACGACACAAACGGATTGAGGGGGCACATCTACGTGCTGGAGCAGGACGGCGACTGGATTGAACAGGATTATGTTGCCGACGAACACATCGCCGGCTTCAAGTTTTACGCACCGGCCTCTGAGATCTGGTGTGCGGACTTCAATCCGGGCGTTCCGGCATTTATCAGCAAGCACGCAACCATGTTCCAGACTCGTCGTTCGGGCCTGATCGGCCGACACGATCTCGGGGGGGGCGTTATGGAAGTGAAGATTGTATTGAGCCGGAATGCAGCGCTCGGCCCGTTTGAGGCCGTGTTCGATCTCGTACAAATTGTGGGGGCTCCCGACATCGCAGGCGGCGGCGGATGCACGTGCCAAGACCAAGGTGCGGATTACGACTACTCACAGACGGTTGGAAGTAGTGATTTCTCCGCGTTCATGACGGATTTCACGGCGGGCCACCCGCGTGCTGATTTCAATAATGATGGCCAGGTTAACACGCTGGACGCCGCTGTTTTTACGCAACTGTATCAAAATCGCTGATTCCCCTCCATGGGTTCGCGGTGTGCGAACACCAGGTCAAGTCGGGGCGGGGATGGAGGCGCGATGTTCGGCTTGCTCAGGAAGGATGTGTCGGGGGCGGGGACGGTGTACTTCCGGGGGAACATCCCGCCCCGGGCGGAGGAGTTCGAGTACCTCCGGGCTGAGGGATGGGACATCTCGCGGCTGCCGGACACCGCGGGGGCGCATTGGGCGCTGAAGGTGCGGCACGGGGAGTGGGGAGAGGCGGAGGTGGTGTGCCTGCGCGAGCTGCCGCGGCTGCCCCAGGCGATCATCGACATCTCGAACGCGCTTTCGGATTCGGAGAAGGAGACGGCCAAGAGCGCGGGGCCGGGCG
>JAEYVB010000412.1 GCA_023429345.1 Planctomycetota bacterium | reverse complement strand
GTGTTTCGCCCAGCCGCCCTGGAGGAAGCGCCAGCCGAAGAAGATGGCGCGGATGACGATCTCGGCGCAGAGGCCGACCCAGAGGCCCGCGAGGCTGGGCTCGAAGAAGGGGTGCTCGATGACGCCCCCGCCGAGGAAACGGGGCACGGGGATGTCGACGCCGGAGAAGATGTAGGCCATCGGCAGCCGCAGTGCGTAGGTGGTGATCCAGGTGATCCACATCACCGTGCGGACATCGCCCGCGCCGCGCATCGCTGTGCGGAGGACCATCGAGATCGCGAAGGGGACCTGCACCAGGCCGGTGATGAACAAGAGCTGCGGCGTGGTGGCCAGGTGCGTCGGCTGGGAGGAGAAGAGCCCGACGATCTGGTGGGGGATCAGGACGAAGGCCACGCCCATCCCGCCCATGATGAGGCTGGAGACGGCGGTGCAGGTGATGATCGCCCGTCGCGCGAGGGCGGGGCTGCCGGCGCCGAGGTACTGGCCCGCGAGCGCGGCGGCGGCGATCCCCATGGCGAAACCGGGCTGGAAGCTGAAGGCCTCCACGCGGATGGCGACGATGTGAGCGCCGACGTAGCCGGCGCCGAGCCAGCCGACCATGAGGACGATGAGGAAGTTGCCGACCCACATGCCCAGGGTCTCGAAGAAGTTGGGGAGCCCGATGCGGACGATTCGGCTCATCGTGACCCAGTGGGGGCGGAGGCGGTGGACCTTGAGGCGCAGGGCGGCCGAGCCGCGGACGAGGGTGATGACCATCAGGGCCGCGCCCGCGGTGTGCGCCAGGAGCGTGCCGAGGGCGATCCCCGCGACGCCCAGGTTGAAGCTGAAGGGGTTGTCGAGGATGGTGCGGGTCACGGGCTGGCCGTCGACGATGGAGGCGTGCCGCAGATCGACGCCCGAGAGGAGCCAGCTGAGGGAGATATTGACGAGGTTGACGACGATCATCGCGCGCATGGGGCGGAAGCTGTCGCCGCCGCCGCGGAGGCAGGCGATGCCGGCGAAGAGCACGGCCATCAGGGGGACGTCGAGGGCGAGGATCCAGAGGTAGGTGCGGAAGGCCGCGGCCGCTTCGGGCACGAGGGGCATGAGGTGCGACATCGGGTAGGCGGCGGCGCCGATCAGGATGCCGACGCCGAGGCCGCAGGTGAGGGAGAGGAGCATGGCCTGGCCGACGGCGCCGTTGGCGACGGCCATGCGTCCGGCGCCGACGGAGCGGCTGACGATGGCGGTGACGCCGACATCGAGGGCCATGAAGACCAGGCCGATGAACCAGAGGATGTAGGAGGCGTTTCCGATGGCGTCGGCGGCGGCCTCGGAGATGCCGGCGGCGAGGACGGTGTCGGTGAGGCCGACGAGGGAGTTGAGGAAGGAATCGACGAGGACGGGCCAGGAGAGGGCGATGATGGCGCTGCCCATGGTGCGTCCGGCGAGCGTGCCGGACCTAAGGCGGCCGTCGGCCGTGAGGCCGCTGGCCCGCTTGCGGGGGAAGTCGGCGAGTGGCCCGGCGGAGTCGATCGCGGGAGCGATGGACTCGGGGGGGATGGGCGCCCGCTCTTCGGGCGGGCGAGCATCGCCCGCTTCGTTGGATGGGTGTCGTGGGGTCAACCTGCTCGCCTCGGTGGTGCCGCTGAGGGGGGGATGGTAGGACCCACGGGCCAGAGCTCAAATCGGCCCTGACCCGTGCCACCTGTAGGGAACGCGGATGGCGGCGTTACTTCCAGCGGGTGAGGTGCCAGGCTTTCTTGCCGCGGCGGAGGGCGATGAGGGAGCTGTGGAGGAGGTCGGCGGGGGTTAGGCGGTGGGTGTTGTCGACGGGGCGGCCGTTGATGGAGACCGCGCCGGTCTGGAGGAACTGCCGGGCCTCGCCTTTGGACTTGACGAGGGTGGTCTGGGCGAGCAGGTCGAGGATGGGGAGGCCTTCGCCGGAGAGGTGCGACTTGTCGTGGTCGGTGGTGGGGACGGAGGCGAAGACCTCGGCGAGAGTGGCGGCGGGGAGGCCGGCGAGCTCGCCGGAGAAGAGGGCTTGGGCGGCGTGCTCGGCGTGGGCTGCCTCGGCGGCGCCGTGGAGGATGGCGGTGGCCTCGCGGGCGAGGACCTTCTGGGCCTCGGCAGCGCCGGGGTTGGCGGCGTGACGGGCCTCGAGGGAGGCGATCGCTTCCTGGGGGAGGAAGGTGAAGATCTTGAGGAAGCGGACCACGTCGGCGTCCGAGGCATTCCGCCAGAACTGGTAGTAGGCGTAGGGGCTGGTGCGCTCGGCGGTGAGCCAGATGGCGCCGGTCTCGGTTTTGCCGAACTTGCCGCCGTCGGACTTGGTGAGGAGCGGGACGGTGAATGCGAACGCGGGCTCGCTGCCGGCGCTCGCGGGATCGTGGGCCTGGTAGCGGCGGATGAGGTCCACGCCGGCGACGATGTTGCCCCATTGGTCGCTGCCGCCCATCTGGATGGTGACCCCCATCTCCCGGTGGAGGTGGGCGAAGTCGTAGGCCTGCAGGATCTGGTAGCTGAACTCGGTGTAGCTGATCCCCTGCTCGCGGTTGTGGAGCCGCTCGCGGACGGAGTCCTTCTGGATCATCGTGTTGACCGAGAAGTGCTTGCCGATATCACGCAGGACCTCGAGGAACTTGAGGGTCGACAGCCAGTCGAGGTTGTTGACGATTTTGGCGGGGGGCTTGCCCGCGCCCCCTTCCATGTCGAGGAGGCGTTCGAAGATGCGGCGCTGCGCGCTCACGTTGGCCTCGACACGCTCGCGGGACTGGAGCTGCCGCTCGGCGGTCTTGCCGGAAGGGTCCCCGATGAGGCCGGTGCCGCCGCCCATGACGACGATGGGCTGATGGCCGTAGCGCTGGAAGTGGGCCAGCATCATGATCGGAACGAGGTTGCCGATGGTGAGGGAGTCGGCGGTGGGGTCGAAGCCGTTGTAGCCGCGGCGGGGGTTGCGTGCGGCGTCGCTCAGCCACTGGGCGAGGCCCTGCTCGTCGGTGGCCTGGTGGAACAGCCCGCGCCAGCGGAGCTCGTCGAGGAGGGGCGGCCTGGGGTCGGTCGGGGGCATGGGAGG
>JAEYVB010000317.1 GCA_023429345.1 Planctomycetota bacterium | reverse complement strand
CTCAAGTACGACAACCCGCTCAACTCCGTCATCTTCCTCTTCTGCATCCTCTGCGTCGGCCTCTTCCTCGGCCTTACGATGATCGACCTGGGGAACCGCAACATCGTCACGCCCATCAAGGCCGGCGAGATCCAGGCCGGCGGCCTGGGCATCGAGGTCCAGGGCCAGGTCGCGACCGGCACCACCGCCATCGCCGTCTGGGCCCGCGACCAGCGCATCGCCTACATCGGCCAGCGCGTCGCCGAGGGCAAGATGGAGCTCCACGGCGCCACACCCGAGGAGCACTACGAGTGGGAGAAGGCCCTCTTCTCGCACGGCGGACACGGCGCCGGGCACGCGCCCGCTGTGAGCACCGCCAACGTCTCCGTCCCCCCCAAGCCCGTCGGCCCCGCGCTCTTTGCCGAGCATTCCCACGCCCCCGCGGGCGACGGCCACGGGCATTGACGCCGGCCGCACCCCCCCTGCTTTCCCAAGCGAATAATCAGCCACCATGCAGCCGCGCCGAAAGCTCGCCGCCCTCGCCTCCCTGCTCTGCCTGGCCGTTCTGCTCGCGAGCGTCGGGGTGATGGCCCGGAAGGCGGCCGCGTTCAACCGCTCGGGCGAGCGCACGCTCTGGATGCTCCGCCCGATCACCGAGCGGGCCTTCGTCTACGCCGACAAGGAGGTCCGGATCGAGGACATCGCGTCCGGGGATGGCGGCGAGGCCGTAAAGGTGAACTACGGGGGTGACGAGCTGACCATCCCCGCCACCATCCCGCCCGCCGATCGCCGCCTGCCGGGGCTCGCACGCCATAAGGACTGGATGCAGGTCCTCCGCTTCGCCGACCGCGGCCGCTACACCTCCGAGGAGTTCGAGGCGATGCTCGCCTCGGGCGCCATCCGGGATCGCCTCACCATCGTGGTCCGCCGCCCGCTCGCCGACGACCCGCGCACGCTCGGCCAGGGTTGGAAGAAGCAGTGGGAGTTCGATTTCTACGAGTTCAGGCCCGAGGGCGGCTTCAGCACCGAGACCTGGGCCTACCCCAGCGGGCGCACGCAGGACAAGATCAAGGAGGGCATGCTCGAGGAGGGCACGTGGCAGTACTCCGCCGCCCTCACCGTCATGCCCAAGACCCGCAAGCCCAACCCGCGCTTCACGAACGATGCCCTGCACGCGCTGGACTGGACCCTTCCGGCGGCCGCGTTCTCTGGGCTCGGCCTCTTCGTGGCCCTCCTGGTGCTCTTTGCCCCGAGCCGCAAGCAGTGGGTGCCCGGCTCCTCCGCCGCCGCCTGAGGCGATCAGGCCTGCGTGAAGGTGGCCCCGTCCAGCGCATCGAAGCTCACAAACTGCCCGACGGCGAAGTCCGAAGCCTTCTGGCGGGTGTCCGTGGGCGTGACATGGACGGGCACGGCGGCATCCACGACCACAGCATCCGCTGCGACGGCGAGCACGCTCCCCTGGATCCGCCGCGGCCGGCCGAAGACCGGCTCCACGTAGCGGCCGCCGGTGAGGACCGTATCGATGCGTCGCGCCTTGGCGCGGATGGTCCCGGTGATCCGCTTGCCGATCTCCGCGGTGATGGGCGAGGTGGGCAGCAGGTGCATCTGGTAGTTGGAGTTCGGCAGGCTGATCACGATGTGCCCCGGGCGGGAGGAGGTCGGCTCGACGATGGCCTCAAGCAGCCCGCGGGCGAGGGTGGGGTCGATCTTCGCGGTGGGGGCGGGGTAGATCATGGCCCTAAGCGTAGGTCGGTGCCGCGGCGCCGCTCCGTCCTTCCGGGCGACGGCCAGCCCGAATGCACACCGACCCCGCGGGTGCGGGGCCGGTGTGCGGATGCGGATTGGAGTACAGGGCAGCAGTCCGGTGTCACGACGGCATCTTGATCAGCACCCGCTCCCCGTTGCTCATCACCAGCACATCCCCCAGCAGCCCCATCACGCCCTGGAGGTCCTGCTTCAGCAGCTCATCGACGAGCTTGGAGTACTCCTCGCTCCCGAACTCGACCACGCGGTCGGGCTTCTCCTGCTCCTGATCGACCGCCCGCGAGTCCACCCAGCGGTTGTTCCGCCACAGGAACGTCCGGTCGGAGACCATCTGCATGCCCTTGGCCTCGACGCGGTTGAGGTTCTCGTCGAACCAGACCCGCTGCTGCATCGGTGCGCCGGCCATGGCGCCCTTGCCGCCGCCGGCGCTCTTGGTGTGGTAGAGGTTCATGTCCTGGCTCACGCCCGCGCCGCCGCTGCGCTCCTGCGTCCGCTCCTCCAGCCGGGCCCGGAGTTGGGGGCCGGCCTCCGCCGCCGGGGCCATCGGCTCCGCCGGACGGTTCACGCCGTCGCGCCACGCCTGCACCGTCCCCGGGGGCTCCTGGACCAGGAAGGCGGTGTATTCGGTGAGGACGCCCCACTTGGTGCTGAGCCGAACGATCTCGTCCACGAGCTCCTTCGTCTTGGGGTCGGTCGCCGCGTTGGCGCCGTCGGTGCTCGCCTGTCGAATCTGGTCGAGCAGCTCGCCGACCATGCGGGTCGCCCACATGCGGGGCACGTACGAGTTCTTGACGCTGGCCGCGGCGGGGTCGATCGAGACCACGAACTCCTTCTTCTCGCCGAGGTAGTTGCCGGAGAGCACCAGCCGGGTCGCCTGGCCGCCGGTGTACTGGCCGAGGATGATGACCTGGTCGCCCTCGAAGATGTCGGGCAGGTTGCGGGGGAGGATCTCTCGGATGCCCTCGCCGCGGAGCTTCATCCCGGCGAAGACCGGGCCCGAGAGCCGGCGGAAGACCTGCGAGACCTTGACCTCGACATCCTCGCCCGGCAGGACGAAGGTCGGCGCCCCGCGGGTGACATCGGCCAGCCGCGAGAGCAGCGGGGAGTTCACGTCGACGCCCACGCCGAAGGTGAAGATACGCCGCTCGTGGGTGTTGGCCTTTTCCGCGCCGTCGCGGATGTCGGTCTCCCGGGTCATGCCGACCGTGGGGAGCCCGTCGGTCAGGAAGAGCACGACCGGAAGTGTGCCGCTGGTCGGCTTCTGCCGCAGGGCCTCGACAAGGGCGTCGTGGATGTTCGTGCCGCCGTTGGCCTGCAGATCTTTGAGGTACCCGCGGGCGCGGGCGATCGATTCGGCATCCTTTTTCACCGGCGTTTCGGCGAAGCTGGCGATGGAGTCGCTGTAGTCGATGATGTTGAAGTACTCGCCCTCCTTGAGGCCCTCCAGCATCTGCAGGGCTCCCTCGCGGGCCTGCTCGATTTTCTCTCCCCGCATCGACCCGCTGCGATCGAGCACGATCGTCACCTCGCGGAGCATCGCCGTGCGCTCGTCCGCGTTCGCATCGCGCGGCGGGAAACCGCCCAGGAGCATGAAGTACCCACCGTTGCCGCCGCCGACCCCGGGGTCCGGGTACATAAGGAGCGAGGAAGCCAGCCCCTCGCCCTTCTCGGCCTCGAGCAGGTAGCTCACGCGGAGCGTGCCGGATGCGCCGGCGCTCTTGGTGGCCTTGATCTTCACGTGCCCGGGGCCCACCCGCTCGATCTCGACCTCGTGGCTGGGCGAATACACCGACGCGATCGGCCGGCGCGAGCGGATCTCCCCGCCGAAGGACCACGCCGCGCCCGATGCCTGGAGGCTCTCGGTGCGGGGGAGCACGTAATCGACCCGCGTGCCGGCGCTGCTGGAATCGGCGGGGAGCATCACCTCATAGGTGATCCGGACCGTCTGCGTGCCGTTGGCCGGCACGGGGAACACGCTGCTCTTGAGGGCGCCGAAGCCCGCGAACTCCAGCAAGCCGGGATCGCGGCTGGCCGCGACGATCGCGTCGTAGATCCGCCGCGCCTCCTCCCGGGGCAGGATCTTGGCCGTGGGCTCATCGCCCGCGGAATCGAGCTGGAACGAGCGCACGCTCGCGCCCGCGGGCACGGGCAGGATCACCTGCGCCTCCTGCTGCACGCGGGCCATGTTCTTCAGGGTCAGCACGATTGTGGTCGAGGCGACCTGGTCGTCGATCGTCGCCGTCGAGCTCACGCTGCTGAGCATGACCGCGCCCGATGGCGGCTCGGGCCGGCGCGGCTCGATCACCTGCACCCGGTTCTGCGGGGCCACGATCCAGACGTTGGTCTGGTTCTGCGGCTGCGCCCATGACACCGCGGAGAGCAGGGCGGCGGATGCCCCGGCAAGACTCGCCAACAC
This sequence comes from Planctomycetota bacterium, assembly GCA_023429345.1. Classification (GTDB taxonomy): domain Bacteria; phylum Planctomycetota; class Phycisphaerae; order Phycisphaerales; family UBA1924; genus JAEYVB01. The sequence continues at coordinate 857 of JAEYVB010000317.1, read as the reverse complement.
GCGCTTGGTCATCGCAAGGCTCCTGTGCGGCCGGGCCATCCGGCCCCGCGCCCTCGAGTGAGACGCTTTGGTATACCCCTTGAGTTCCCCGGGGTGGGTAACGGTTCTGTAACCGGCGAGAACGCGTCCTTTGGCATCAGGCCGCCGTGGCCGCCGTCGGTGCCGCCGGAGCGGCCTCCGCGGCGTTGGCGAACCGGCACGCCCGCGCACCCACCCACACCAGCCATTCAAAGACCAGGAGCCCCGCCGCGAGCCCGAACGCCGGCACGCCGAACATGAGAACCCCGTCCCTCCCCATCCTGATCCCCGGCACGAACAGCGACACGTTCAGCCAGACCGCGAGCGACAGCCACATCAGCCCACCCATGAGCACCCACCCCACGCTCGCGTGCGCGCACACCTCCCACGCGGCCGCGGGGAGCAGCCGCCACCCGCGGTGCTTCGCGACCAGTTGGATCCCCGCCCACTCGAGCGCTGTGAGCCCCGCCAGGAGCGCCGAGACGCCCAGGACCTGCAACGGAACCACCCACAGGGCGGCGGAAGCGTCGCCCCGCGCGGCCGCGCCCCGCAGCGGATCGCCGATAAAGACCCCCGACCACGGCGCCACCAGCATCATCGCCGCCATCACGCAGTTCACGGCCAGCAGCGCTGCCCCCGTCCGCCACCGCGGCCGCACCGATGCGAAGAGTTCGTGCGGTCGGCGCAGCGCTGCCCAGTTCGTCTCCGCGAGGGAAAACAGGCTCATGCGCTGTTGCCAGGGAGACCCCCGCCGCGCGGAAGGGAGGGATTTCGCGACCGCCCGCCCGCACTCGGGGCAGGCCCCGCCCGTGGGCAACCCTCCGATCTCGTACCCGCAC
>JAEYVB010000219.1 GCA_023429345.1 Planctomycetota bacterium | reverse complement strand
GGGCTGATGGAGCTTGGGGCCACGATCTGCACCCCGGCGCGGCCGGACTGCCCGCGGTGCCCGCTCCGCTCGGTCTGCATCGCCAAGGCCGAGGGGATGCAGGACCGCATCCCGAGCCCGAAGGCGGAGGTGCCCCGCAGGGTGCTGCACTGCGCCGCCGCGGTGCTGCGCGATGCGCGTGGGCGGGTGCTCCTGGAGCAACGAGGGGATGCGGGGATGTGGTCCGGTCTGTGGCAGGCGCCGACGATGGAGGGGAAGAGGGTTGCGAGGGCCGGGGAGCTATCCGAATGGCTCGGCGTGTCGCGACTGGAGAGGGCGGGCCGCTTCACGCACCAGACCAGCCACCGTGAGGTCCGGTTTGTCGTCTACCGGGGGACGGTCCGGGCGACGGCGAGGGCGTGCAAGGGACGGAAGCTGGCGCCGCTGGACACGTTGGGCGGACTGGGCCTGGGGAACGCGCAGCGGCGAGCCATAGAGCTGGGCCTGGGAACTTAGAGGCCCGCACGCTGACTGTCCGGTTCGGGCGACGGTTTGGGCGGCTTCCAACCCGAGCCGCACTCGGGGCAACGCTCGGCGGACATGCAACCGCTCATGTCGTATCCGCAAGACTCGCAATGCCCGCCGTACCAACGCTTGCGGCGCTTTCCGAGCAGGGCGAGCCAGATCACCGGACCGAGGATCAGCGAGCCGATCGCCCAGCAGATCGAAAGCCCCCACATCGTGCTCTCGGCGCAGTAGCAGGTCGTCCGCCGGCGCACCATCACGTCGACGGGGATCGTCAGCCCGACCTCGACGAGTGTGCCCAGGAAGAGCCGGGTCGCGATGGAACGCACCGCCACCTCCCCGCCGCGTCGTCGCGCGAAGGCCAGCATGGCAACCGTGCCCGCCATCCAGCTCATCGCCAGCACCACCAGGCACGGCCCCAAGAACGAGTCCACCTCCAGTTCGCGGGCGGTCACCAGGCGGAAGATGCCGACCCCGGTGAGCAGGATAGCGACCGCGAGGTGCGCGCTCACCAGCGCAAGGATCCCCATCGTGACCGCGACCGGCATGCCGTGACGGGCGCGGCGCGCGAGCGCGATCCCGGCGATGACCGCCGACACCGCGCCCGCGGCCGCGGCCATCGCGAGGTGCTCACGGGCCGCAAGTTCAAAGATATCTGTCAGATCGACCATGGTCGTCGCCGTCAGCGAGAGGTACCCCGCAACGCCGCCGATGCCGACCGCGCCGAGCACCGTCTCGAAACGGGGGCGGCGCGGTCCGGACGGGCGCGGGGCCCGGACCGGGATCACGAGGATCGCCTGCATGCCCATCATGGCGGCGAGCACGATGGCGATGGTCAGCATCTCCTCCGGCTGAGACCAGAGGTTCCTCGGGTCCGTACCGGCAAAGACGATGGGCCAGAGCCCGTAGCACATCGCGGCCTGGACCAGCCAGTATGCGCCCATGATCTGCCAGCGCCCCCACGCCCCGGGCGGCCGCGGTTCGTTCATGGCGCGGAGAATACCCGGGGGGGCGGGGGGCGGGCGGGGGCGGTTACACGGGCACGCGCGGGCTCTTGTCCGCGGCGCTGGTGATAGTGCGGAGGCCGGGGAGCGCCTGCTCGAGCCGGCGGGCGAGGCGCGGGAGGTATCCCCGCTCGGTGTTGGTATGGCCAGCGAGGATGAGCGACATGCCCTCGTTCAGGGCGTCGAGCATCTCGTGGTGCTTCATCTCGCCGGTGACGAAGACCTGGCAGCCCTCCTGCCGGGCTGCCTTCGCGAGGGAGGCGCCGGATCCGGGCACCACGCCGACGTGCGTGAGGGGCACATCCTTCTCGCCCACGCGGGCGATGTTCACGATGCTGATGCCCAGGTGCTTCTTGAGCCGATCGGCGAGTTGCGCGAGGGTGGCGGGCTGGTCGAGCACGATCCGGCGGCCCGCGCCGACGTGACGCTCGGGCTTACCCACCAGTTCGTAGACGTCGAAGGCTGCCTGCTCGTAGGGGTGGAAACGCTGGAGCGTCTCGAGGGCCAGCGGCAGCGCGGCCTTGCCGCAGACCATCTCCAGCCGCACCTCCTGCGCGTACTCGAGGCGTCCGGGCCGGCCCACGACCGGCTTGGTTCCTTCCGACCCCATGAAGGTGCCCGTGCCGGGGATGGCGAAGGAGCAGACGTCGTACGCGCCGATCTTGCCCGCGCCCGCGGAGGCCAGGGCGTTGCGGATGCTGTCCAGCTCTCGCTCGGGCAGGAACGTCACGATCTTGACCTGCTGCGTCTCTTCTCGGCGGATGTGCGGCTGCAGGGCCCGCGAATCGCCCGCAATCCTCCCCTCCGCGCCCCCCGAGAGGCCCTCGCAGAGCCAGTCCGTAACGCCGCCGTGGGTGGCGTCGAGCGCCGTGTGCGGGGAGTAGAGGGCGATGCCGGCCCCGATTGCACCCAGTAGGATCCGCCCCCGCGGCGTGGCGCTCGTGATCCGTTTCACGCCCTCCCAGAGCGGCGGGTGGTAGCTGACGATGGCGCTGCACCGGGCCGCCACGGCCTCGGCGAGCACGGTCTCGGTCAGGTCGATCGCCAGGAGCACCGGACCGGCGAGGTCCTGCCCGGCATCGCCCACCAGCAGCCCGACGTTGTCCCAGCTCTCGGCGTACTCGAGGGGCGCGATCGACTGCATCGCCACGGCAAGGTCGCTGACCTTCATTCACGGCACCTCCGGCGACCGATGGTAGGGAGGCACCCGATACGATCCCGCCATGCTCCGCCGCGCCTATGCCAAGCTGAATCTTGCGCTCTCGGTCGGCGGCCCCGACGCCGGCTCTCACATGCACCCGATCGCGTCGTGGATGCACGCGATCGACCTCTACGACGATGTGGAGGTCGAACTCCGCCACGGGGAGCCCCGGGGCGCTTCCCGCCGCCTGGCGCGGGGGTCGCGCGATACCCTCGATCTCGACTGGGCGCCGGACGCCCCCGCCGTTGGCGACCTCGACTGGGGCCCAGACCAGGACCTCGGCGTCAAGGCCCTGCGGGTGCTCGAGGCTCACGTAGGGGAACCCCTCCCCGTGAAGCTGAAGATCTCCAAGCGCATTCCTCTGGGAGGGGGGCTGGGGGGCGGGTCCTCCGACGCGGCCGCGGTGATGCTCGCCGCCAACGAGCTCTTCGCCCTGGGCCTCGGGCTGCCGGAACTGGCGAGGCTCTCCCGGGCGGTGGGGAGTGATGTGGCGTTCTTTCTGGACGAGGAGACCCCGCCGCGGCCGGCGATGGTCACCGGCTTCGGCCAGTTCATCGAACGCAAGGCGCGGGCGGCGGGCGAGGTGGTGCTCGTCGTGCCGCCCTTCGGGTGCA
>JAEYVB010000184.1 GCA_023429345.1 Planctomycetota bacterium | reverse complement strand
TGAGCCCGGGCGAGCGCACATCCAGCGCCAGCGCGCGGGCGCTCTCGGATGCGTTCTCCGGGCGGGACGAGGCGAGCGTGAGATTTACCGCCCCGCCGATCACGCTCCGGGCGATCTCCAACGGGCTCAGGCCCCCACCGCCGCTGAGGCCGCTGGCCAGCGAGACCAGGGTCGTGGGCACGTTGCGGAGCTCGACGGTGCCCAGCGGAGGGGGCGCATCGGCCACCCCCGGCCGCGGCAGCGTGAGGTCGCCCTGGATCAGGAACGGCGTCGCCCCCGCGTGCGAGCCGGAACCGCGGAGCTGGAGCGTCGCCGCCTCGCCGGGGCTGAGCTGCGCTCGTGCGAGCAGTTGCTTGATCGCGACGGGCTCGGACGGCGGCATCCCCGCGGCCGCCGCGGGCTGGCCGGGGGCGTTTGTTTCGAGCGGGGTCACGCTGAAGTTGCCGGTGGTGATCTCGATCGCGGCCGCGGACTTGGCGAGCGGGTCCTTCTCGCGGAAGGGCACCGCGAAACGCGCGGCGACCAGCTTCAGGTATCCTCCCGACGACATGGCGACGCCGCCCTTGCGGGCTGCGGGGCCCACGAGCGCGCCGATGTCGCGCACCGTCGCCTGGGCGCCCTCGCCGCGCTCGCGGATCACGCCCCGCGCGATCGCGAGGGGCACATCGGCGTTCACGCCGCCGCTCCGGAGGGTCAGGTCCAGGTCGGTGGTCCGCGCCGCGTCGTCGTTGGCGGCCGCGCTGCTCGCGGCGATGGTCAGGTTCAGGTGCGGGCCGACGCCCGAGGGGAGGTCCAGGCCGAGCCCCTCGACAAAGGGCTGCGCCACGGCGGTCGCGATGTTCTGGAGGACCGCGCGGCCGTTGATAGCGGGCGATGCGCCCAGGCTGCCGTCGCTCTCGAAGAGCTCCGACGCCACCAGGTCGATGTTCAGTTCGCCCGCGGGGGCGCTATCGAGCGTGGCGGCGGTGCCGGCGCGGAGCCGCACGCCCGAGGCGATGTCGCTCGCGTTCACGCTGGCATCCACCGGCGCGAGCGTCCAGGCCTGCACGGGCCGCTGCGCGAGGGCGAGCGTGCCGCTCGAGGGGCCGGTCCGGAGCGTGACGATGCCGGCGATCGAGCGGAGGTCGGGGGTGTCGGTCGCTCGCAGCCGCCGCAGATCGACCGCCACCTCGGTCGCGGTGATCTCTACCGGCCCGGCGGATTCGACCGCGACGCCCGACTCCGCGAGCCTCGCCCGCAGCAGGGGGGCGGCCTGCGCGATCCGGAGGTTCATCCCCGGCCCGGCCGAGCGCAAAACGCCGCCCTCGAACACGACCTGGCCCGAGGAGCGCAGGTTGGCGGCGTCGATCGTGAAGGAGGCGTCGGCCGCGGGCGTCGCCGCGTCGGCCGTCGGTTCGGCCGCGGCCCGCGTGGTCGCTCGGAAGCTCGCGTTCAGGGTCGGGCCCACATCGCGGGTGAGGTCGATGCCGAAGGGCTGGACGAAGGGGTCCGCGATCGCGGTGGTGAACTGCGTGACCTCGCCGCTCCCGCGGAGGCGGGCGATGATGTCCTCGCGGATCGCTCCCGCGCCGTCGAGCGGCTCGAGCGCCGAGAGGTCGACATTGATCTCCCCGGCGGGCCTGCCCGCGAGCGTGGTCGAGGTGCTGGCGATGATGGCGAGCGATTGCGCGAGGTCCGGCGAGGAGATGGAGGCGCGGATCGGCGCGACGGTGAAGGGCTGGGATTCGCCCGACTCGGCGATGCGGACCGCGCCGGCCGCCTCCGTCGTCTCGATGCTGGCGTTGAACGAGGCGCCGCGGAGGTCGAGCGGCCGGCCGGCCTCCGGGATGCGGAGGCGGAGGCCCGAGAGCGTGGCCGAGATGTCCGGGAGCTGCTCGAAGCGGACCTCGTCGGACCCCGCGAGCGAGGCCGCCAGGCCCGGCGCGAGGGACACGACGGTCGCTCCCTGCGCGGTGAGCGTGGCGGGCGTCGTCGTGGTGAGGACCCGATCGGCGACCTGGATGCCGGCGTCGAGCGCGGTCGAGGGAGATGTCACCCGCACCGTCGCCGTGGCCTTCTTGAGCGAGCCGCTCGCGGCAACATCTGCCTGGAGCCTTTCTCCCAGGGCGGCCGCGAGGCGGTTATCCATCCCGGCGAGCGTGTCGGCGACGGCGGAGGCAAGATCGCCGGCCTCGAGATCGGCGTCGATGACCGCCAGTTCCGGAGTGATATAGCCCTGGGCATCGGTGAGGTTGCCGACGGACCCGACGAACTTGAAGCGGCCCGCCGGGTCCGTGGCCGCGTCGGGGGCGGCCGCCGCGCGGATGGTCCCGCTGAGGTTCGCGCTGATCGCCGAGCCGTCGGCGATGGCAAGCTGCCCCCCGAGGTCCGGCAGGTGCACGACCGAGGCCGGGAGCGAGCGGGCGAGCTTGGACTCGTCGATGAACCGGACATCGAGGCCGTCGAGCACGAAGCCGCCGGCGAGCGTGGGCGGGATGCGGGCGGGCTTCTGCTGCGGCTGGGCGGGCGAGGGCTTGGCGAGTTTCTGCAGGTTCAGGACGCCCGACGTGTCGCGCACGACGGTGACCGAGCCGGAGAGCCGCGACTGTCCCAGGTCGAGCGGCCCGGCGCCCAGGCCCGCCAGGCCGAGCTTCATGAGGCCGCGGTCGACGTGGAGCGTGACATCGGCGACGACCTCGCCCGCGGCATCCCGGACCACGATCGGCCCGATCCGCTGGTCGCCAAACCAGGAGAAGTGGGCGGACTGGATGGTGCTGGTGCCGTTGATCGAGTCGTTGATCGCCCTGGCCAAGGTGCGGGGGGCGAGCCGCGCCCCGATCGTGGGGACCAGGAGTACCAGGACAATCAGCAGCAGGGCGAAGACCCCCAGGCCGATCAGCACGCGCCGCCGCGTGCGGCGGCGGCGGAGCCGCGCGGGCACGGGTGTCTCGCTGCGCTGGGGCTTTGCCTCGGCCATGGGACCCTCCTCGGGGTTGGACCCACCCCGACGGGTGATTGTTCCCCCATGAACGAACGAGCCCCGGGTGGGGGCCCGGGGCTGGGAATCGCTTCATGTTCGGGTGGCCGCGGCCGGCGTCGGGCGGTGCTTACTCCCCCTCGGCCTTGCCGATCTGCCACTCCTCGAGATCGACGGGGGCCTGGCGGCCGAAGATCGTCACCAGCACGCGGACCTGTCCCTTCT